>NZ_FYEK01000062.1 GCF_900187885.1 Thermoflexus hugenholtzii JAD2
CTACGCGATGAGTGTGATTGTGGCGCGGGCGCTGCCGGACGTGCGGGACGGGCTGAAGCCGGTGCAGCGGCGCATCCTGTATGTGATGCACGAGATGGGGCTGCATCCCAACGCCCCTTACAAGAAGTCGGCCCGCATCGTGGGGGAGGTGCTGGGCAAGTTCCATCCCCACGGGGATATGGCGGTGTATGAGGCCCTGGCCCGGATGGCCCAGGACTTCACCATGCGCTACCCCCTGGTGGACGGGCAGGGGAACTTCGGGTCGGTGGATGGGGATCCGCCGGCGGCGATGCGGTATACCGAGGCGCGGCTGACGCCGATGGCGGAGGAGCTGCTGGCGGATCTGGAGAAGGAGACGGTGGAGTGGGCCGACAATTTCGATGGTTCGCTGCGGGAGCCGGTGGTGCTGCCGGCGAAGGCGCCCCAGCTGTTGATCAACGGGGCTTCGGGGATCGCCGTGGGGATGGCCACCAACATCCCCCCCCACAACCTCCAGGAAGTCTGCGACGCCCTG
>NZ_FYEK01000063.1:0-386 GCF_900187885.1 Thermoflexus hugenholtzii JAD2
CCGGAGGATTCGCCCATGGCTACCCCCAGCCGCTTCGATTACGAGGGGATGCAGGCCATCGCCCAGCGCCTGGCCCAGCGCAGCGCCGACCTCCAGGCCTATCTCGACCAAATGGACGCCCTCGCCCGCACCCTGGCCGAGCGCTGCCACTCCCCCTTCGCCCAGGCTATCCAGGCCCGCCACGCCCGCTGGCACCGCGCCGGCCAGGAACTCGCCCAAAGCCTCCAGGCCCTGGCCACCGACCTCGCCCGCATCGCCGCCGCCCAGCAGGCCGCCGAAGAACGCGAAGCCGCCCGCTTCGCCCGGCCCAAATGAAGCCCCGCCCCAGGAGGCCCCAATGTATTGGATCCGCTGGTTCTTCAAAGAACTGTGGTGGTATCTCACCT
>NZ_FYEK01000063.1:396-694 GCF_900187885.1 Thermoflexus hugenholtzii JAD2
ACCCACCGGCCCCTGTAAGTCTCCGCCATCGCCTGGGGGGATCGAAAACCCTCCCAACTGATCCAAGGAGGCCCCAATGTATTGGATCCGCTGGTTCTTCAAAGAACTGTGGTGGTATCTCACCTATGAGCACTATGGGAAGCGCCGCCTGCGCCCCGCCACCTGGGCCCTGCTCTTCACCCTCCCCCTCCTCGCCGCCTTCTACCTGCTCGCCCTCGGGCTGGGCCAGCGCTCAGCGCTGCCCGGCGAGCGGCCCGCCCCCACCCTGCCCCCCCTGACCAAAACGGCGATCTTCGCC
>NZ_FYEK01000063.1:704-1515 GCF_900187885.1 Thermoflexus hugenholtzii JAD2
CCCTGCTCTTGGTCCTCCCCCTCCTCGCCGCCTTCTACCTGCTCGCCCTCGGACTGGGCCAGCGCTCGGCCCTGCCCGGCGAGCGGCCCGCCCCCACCCTGCCCCCCCTGACCAAAACGGCGATCTTCGCCGCCGTCACCGCCACCGCCCAAGCCCCCACCCGCACCCCCGCCCCCCTCTGCCCCGAAGACCCCCGCCTGTGGCAACTGGTCCCCATCGAGGCCGGGCTGCGGGACCCGCAGACCGGGCAGCCCATCCGGCTGCCCAAGCCGCCCCAGCGCATCGAGCCCCCCTGCGTCTACGAGGGGCTGGCCCGGGATCTGGCTCACACCCTGGTCCCCAACCCGAACGCCCCCGCGCCTTCCGTGGAAGGCAAGGTGCTTTCGGTCCCCTGGTTCTGGGCCCCCGGAATGGAGGTGCCCACCATCCGCCTGGTGCCGGAGCGGCGGGACGTGTTCGAGATCGGATATGACGCCCAAGGAAAGCGGATTGACCACCTTTATCTGCCCTACACGGCCATCGCCATCGGCGATCCCGATTTCCCGGTCCTCGTCTACGTGTATGAGGATATCCCGCAACAAGCCTGGACAGCACACCGGCGGGAAGGAGGGGAAGAGGAATTGTGGGTTCGCATCCAGCTCCGTGGTGGAGAAGTAAGGCGATCCGTTGCAGGCGTAGTTTACGACGCAAAGGCCCGCCGCTGGATCCAAATCGCCTACAAGCTTCCCCTGCCGCCCCGTGATGTCCACACTGTGCCGGCGGGCTCGGCGGAGGACCTGGCGAAACTGTTCGGATTGCCCCTCTGGCGGCG
>NZ_FYEK01000063.1:1525-2384 GCF_900187885.1 Thermoflexus hugenholtzii JAD2
AGACCTGGCCCACACCCTGGTCCCCAACCCGAACGCCCCCGCGCCTTCCGTGGAAGGCAAGGTCCTCTCCGTCCCCTGGTTCTGGGCCCCGGGAATGGAGGTGCCCCAGGCCCAAGTAGAGCCCAGTCAGATGGAGGAGTTCACTACCCGCTATGATGCTCAGGGAAAACAGATCGACAGCTTCTTTTTCCCCTACATGGCGATCGCCACCGGGGATCCCGACTTCCCCATCCTGGTCTACGTGTATCAGGACAGTCCTGGCATGGCCTGGGGGCGGCTGCACCGGGAAGGGGAAGAAGACCTCTGGGGTCGTTACCGGATCGAAGGCGGGGAGGTCTCCCGCACTATCCTGGCGATGGCCTACGATCCGAAGGCCCGACGCTGGGTTCGAGCAGCCTTCCGCATCCCCCTGCCACCCCGGGGAACCCATGTTGTGCCGGCGGGCTCGGCGGAGGACCTGGCGAAACTGTTCGGATTGCCCCTCTGGCGGCGCTCAGAGCTTCTTGCTCGCGCTGGCCTCTCGGATCCCTTCCCGGACCGTGTGGACACAGCCCAACTGCGGCCGGTGGTGGAGTTTGTAATCCGCCCGGATGGGATGGAACAGAGGAAGTAGGATGCAGCGCGTGCAGCTGGCTCAACTGCTTCTGATGCTCCTACTGCTGTTCGGGTGGGCAGCAGGCCACCCGGCCTCCGCTGCTGCCCAGGGCCAGGGAGAGAAGTGTGGCGACCAGACGATATGTGGTTTCACCTACGAGATCCGCCAGGTCCAGGATTGGGGCGCTTCGGGGCGGGAGGCGCAGCGGTGCACCGGGACCTGGACCATCGGGGTGATCCTCCCCGGCTCCAGCCGCAATTCCTG
>NZ_FYEK01000064.1 GCF_900187885.1 Thermoflexus hugenholtzii JAD2
GTGGCCTTGGGTTTTAGCCCGAGGCCAGAGGACCGGCCACCGGGGTTGCCCACCGACCCCTGCCTCGAAGGCCCAAGCCCCCGAGGAATTCCACCCCCCTGCGGGCGATGTTCACCGCCGCCGCCGCGTGACGGCTCATCCTCACCCCGCAAGGGCACGTCAGGACGTGTCCCCTTAGCCTTTCACCCACCTTGCCGCATACCGGACACGCCCGGGACGTGTTCTGCGGA
>NZ_FYEK01000065.1 GCF_900187885.1 Thermoflexus hugenholtzii JAD2
CCTGGCCTATCGAGAGGAAACCGACCGCCGCTTCGCCGAACTCGCCGAAGCCCAGCGCCGCACCGAGGAATCCCTGGCCACTCATCGCGCCGAGACCGACCGCCGCTTCGCCGAACTCAGCGCCGAGGTCCGCGCCCTGGCCCAAGCCCAGCGC
>NZ_FYEK01000066.1 GCF_900187885.1 Thermoflexus hugenholtzii JAD2
ACCGTGCGCCCCACCACCCTGCCCGACCTGGAGCTCAGCGTGGATGACATCCTGGGATAGGGGAACCGCGCTCCGGGAGCAGCCCACGCTGCAGCTCTTTCTGGTTTACTTCTCCGGGATGCGGAGGACGCCGTCCTGCACCACCACGCGCCCGCGTTTGATCACCGTGTGGACCAGGCTGACGCCATACCGGTAGGCCAGATGCCGGTAATCCGGTGCCTCCAGGATCACGAGGTCTGCCGCCTTCCCCGGCTCCAGGCTCCCGATCTCATGGCCCAGCCCGACGGCGCAGGCCGCGTTGAGGGTGACGGCGGTCAGGGCCTCCGCCGGGCTGAGGCCCATATAGCGGGTCGCCAGGGCCATCATCATCGGCAACGATTCGCACCAAGAGGTCCCGGGGTTGAGGTCTGTAGCCAGGGCCAGGGCGCCCCCGGCGTCGATCAGCCGACGAGCCGGGGCATACCGTGTGCTCCCCAGCCCGAAGGAAGTCCCCGGGAGCATCACCCCGATGGTCTCCGAGCGGGCCAGCTGCTCCAGGTGCTCCGGCGGCGTGCTCACCAGGTGATCGACGCTGACCGCTCTCAGGGCCACCGCCAGGGGCACCGCTCCCAACGGGGGCTCGAACTCATCGGCGTGCACCTTGAGGCCGAACCCCAGGTCCTTCGCGGCCTCCAAGATGCGCCGGGTCTGCTCCGGATCGAAGGCCCCTCGCTCGCAGAACACGTCACAGAACCAGGCCGCCCGCCCATCCTCCCAGGGCGGACACCAGAGCCCGTGGTGGGCAAACCGCCAGGCCGCGACGGTGGGGAGCATCTCCTCGATCAGCACGGCCACGTAGGCGGAGGGATCCTCCTGGTATTCCGCCGGTATGGCATGGGCTCCCATGAACGTGGGCACCAGATCCAGAGGATGCGCCGCGTTCAATCGATGAAGGAGGTCCAGCAGACGACGCTCGGTTTCCCACTCCAGGCCGTATCCGGTCTTCGCCTCCGCGGTGGTTGTGCCGTGGAGCAGCATCCGGTCCATCCGGGCGCGGGTCTCCGCCATCAGCTGCTCGGGGGAGGCGGCCCGCGTGGCCCGCACGGTGGCGAGGATCCCTCCTCCCGCCTGCAGGATCTCCAGGTAGGTGGCCCCTTTCAGGCGCTGCTCGAACTCCGCGGCCCGATCCCCCGCCCAGATGAGGTGGGTATGGGGATCAACGAGGCCCGGGACCACCGCCCGGCCCCGGGCCTCGAGGATCTCCGCGGCCTCGGTGATCTGGGCCTCGATCTCCCGGGTGGGCCCCACCGCCACGATGCGGCCTTCCCGGATGGCCACAGCGCCGTCGGGGATCACGGTGAGGAGCCCCATGGCCGCCCCGCGCAGGGGCCCGCGCCCCCGCGGGGTGACCACCTGGGCAGCGTGACGGATCAACAGATCAACATTCACGGGATCCCTCCTCGACGAAGTACGGTCGCGCCGACTCATTTCAGCATCGGCATCTTGATCCCATGCCGGCGGGCGACTTCGATGGCTTTCTCGTAGCCGGCGTCCGCGTGGCGCACCACCCCCAGGCCCGGATCCGTTCGCAGCACCCGCTCCAGGCGCCACTCTGCCTCCTTTGTGCCGTCGGCCACCACCACCATCCCCGCGTGCTGGCTGTAGCCGATGCCGACGCCGCCGCCGTGGTGGAAGGCCACCCACGTGGCGCCGGCCACGGCGTTGAGCAGGGCATTGAGGATCGGCCAGTCGCTGATGGCGTCCGAGCCGTCCTTCATCCCCTCGGTCTCCCGATTGGGGCTGGCCACCGAGCCCGCGTCCAGGTGATCCCGCCCGATGACGATCGGCGCGCTCAGCTCCCCTTTACGCACCAGCTCGTTGAAGTAGAGCCCGGCCCGGTCGCGCTCCCCGTAGCCCAGCCAGCAGATCCGGGCAGGCAGCCCCTGGAACCGCACCCGCTTCTGCGCCATGGTGATCCAGCGGCGCAGGCTTTCGTTCTCGGGGAACAGCTCCAGGATGGCCTGATCCGTCCGATAGATGTCCTCGGCGTCCCCGGAGAGGGCGACCCAGCGGAAGGGACCCTTCCCCTCGCAGAACAGCGGCCGGATGTAAGCCTGCACGAACCCCGGATAGGCGAAGGCGTCCTTCACCCCCATCTCGTAAGCCTGCTGGCGCAGGTTGTTGCCGTAATCGAACACCACCGCCCCCGCCCGATGGAAGGCGAGCATGGCCTCCACGTGGACCGCCATGCTCTCCCTGGCCCGCCGGACGTAGGTTTGGGGATCTTTCGCCCGCAGCTCCTCTGCCTCCCACACGGAGAGCCCACGGGGGACATACATCAATGGATCGTGGGCGGGAGTCTGATCGGTCACCACGTCCGGGATGATGCCCCGGCGGGCAAGCTCGGGGAAGACCTCAGCGGCGTTGCCCAACAACCCAATGGAACGGGCCTGCCCCGCCTTCCGGTAGCGTTCCACCCGCCGCAGGGCCTCCTCCAGATCCTCCACGATCTCATCGAGGAACCCGTGCTCCAGGCGCCGCCGCGCCCGACGCGGGTCCACCTCCACGATCAGGCCCACCCCTTCGTTCATCGTGATGGCCAGGGGCTGGGCGCCGCCCATCTCCCCCAAGCCCGCCGTCAACACCCACCTCCCCTTAAGGCTGCCCCCGAAATGAGTCCGGGCGCAGGCCGCCAGCGTCTCATAGGTCCCCTGGAGGATCCCCTGGGTGCCGATGTAGATCCAGGCCCCGGCCGTCATCTGGCCGAACATGATCAGGCCCTTGCGCTCCAGCTCGTCGAAGACCTCCCAGGTGGCCCAGTGGGGGACCAAGTTGCTGTTGGCGATCAGGACGCGGGGGGCCAGCTCGTGGGTGCGGAAGATGGCGACCGGCTTGCCGGACTGCACCAGAAGGGTTTCGTCGGGCTCCAGATTGCGGAGGGCTTCCAGGATGGCGTAGAAGCATTCCCAGTTGCGGGCGGCCTTGCCGCGGCCGCCGTAGACGATCAGGTTCGCCGGATCAGCGGCCACCTCCGGATCCAGGTTGTTCTGGATCATCCGGTAGGCCGCTTCGATCTGCCAGTTCTTGCAGGTTAACGTGCTTCCCCGGGGCGCACGGATCACCGGGGCCGTCCCGCTCGCAGACATGGGGACCTCCTGACTCAGGCTGGCACCTCCTGGTGTAGCGCAGATGCGTGGATCCGGCAACCGGGGGCCCGGCTGCGAACGGCCCAGGGATTAAGACCTGTTAACAGGCTCATAATCCGTGGATAACGGTGGGCGGGTAGGATGTCGATGGACAACCGGGACTCCTATGGAGCCCAAACCATGCGCAACCGGAGGTGTGATCCCATGAGCAAGCGATGGCTGTTCGTCCCGCTTTTCCTGCTGGCCCTGCTGGTCGGGGCGCTGGGGTTCGGGATCGTCGGGCGGGCGCAGGCGGCCCGCGCCGCCGCCCCCCTGAGCGGATTCGTCGGCCACCCCGGCGGCTGGTTCGGCCGGGGCCTCTGCGGGCAGGCCGGGCTGGAGGCCGCCGCCAAAGCCCTCAACATGACCCCTGAGGAGCTCTCCACCCAGCTCTGGGGTGGCCGCACCCTGGCCGAGCTCGCGGATAAAGCCGGCGTGGACCTCCAGAAGGTCCGCGATGCGGTGAACCAGGCGTGCGTGCAGGCCATCCGTGACGCCATCGAGCAGGCCGTCCGGGACGGCCGCCTGACCCGCGAGCAGGCGGACTGGCTGCTGCAGGGGCTGGATCGCGGCTACTGGGGCCCGGGCGCCGGATGGTGGGGCTTCCGCGGCTTCTGGGGCTTCCGGGGCCGCGGCGGGTGGTGGTGGGCTCCGAAAGGGCCGGCCACGCCCACTCCCGCGCCGGGCGGCACCGGCTTCTCCCGACCGCGCTTCGGGATCCTGGGCCGCTCCGCCTGAGGATCTCGTGCGTCGATCCCACCCCGGAGGGGATGCGCCGGCCGCATCCCCTCCACGCTTTTTTCAGGGACTCCATTGACCAACCGGACAGGAGGGCAGGATGAGGTTTCCGAAATGGCTTCGATGGGCTGGTATGGGGTTTCTGAGCCTGCTGGTCGCCTGTCAGGGGATGCGATCCGCCGCTCCAGCGCCCGGTCCCGCCCTTTCGACCTCCATCCCGCCCACCCCGGGGATCGCTGCGCCGGTGCCTGTGGCCCTGGCCGCCGGAGCCGGGGAGGCCGTCGCCGCCCTGGAGCAGCAGCTGAAGGCGATCTATCAACAGGTGAACCCTTCGGTAGTCCACATCCGCGTTCGAAGCGGCCAGGGCGCCCTCCGGGAGGAAAGCACCGGTTCGGGCTTCGTCTACGATCGAGATGGACACATCGTCACCAACCATCACGTGGTGGAAGGCGGGGGGACCGTCATCGTCACCTTCGCAGATGGGACGGAGGTCCTTGCCCGGGTGATCGGCACGGACCCGGACAGCGATCTGGCGGTGCTTCAGGTGGAGGTGCCGTCGGAGCGGCTTCATCCCGTGGCCTTGGGGGATTCGGGGGCTGTGCACCCGGGGCAGCTGGCCATCGCTATCGGTAACCCCTTCGGGCTGGAGGGGACGATGACCGTGGGGATTGTCAGCGCCGTCGGTCGGGTCATCCGGCCGGGATCCCGCGTGTTCAGCATCCCGAATATGATCCAGACCGACGCGCCGATCAACCCGGGGAACTCCGGCGGCCCGCTGCTGGACAGCCAGGGCCGGGTGATCGGCGTGAACACGATGATCTTCTCCCAGACAGGGGTCTCCTCGGGGGTGGGCTTCGCCATCCCGGTGAACACGGTGCGGCGCATCGTCCCGGAGCTGATCGCCCGGGGCCGTTATGAGCATCCCTGGCTGGGGATCTCCGGCTATTCGGTGACGCCGCTGGTGGCGAAGGAGCTGGGGCTGCCGGCCGAGCGGGGGGCCCTTATCCTGGAGGTGGACCCCCGAGGCCCTGCAGCCCGGGCTGGCCTGCGCGGGGGGAGCCGCCCGATCCCCGTCCTCGGGGAATCCATTCCCGCCGGAGGCGACCTCATCGTCGCCATCGACGGCCGCCCCATCTCCAGCATGGAGGATCTCATCGCCGAACTGGAGGAACATTACCGGCCCGGGGATGAGATCACCCTCTCCATCCTGCGGGACGGCCAGACGCGCGAGGTTCGGGTCCGCCTTGCCCCGCGGCCTTCCTCATGACCCTTCCGGAAGACACAGGCGGGGAGGGCATCATCGGCCCTCCCCGTCGGCCCGAGGATCGCTTACGCCCCGGTTGGGCGCTGGCGCTCCAGCAGCTCCTTGATGTCCGTCAGGGTCTCGCTGATCCGGAAGGTCACGATGAGCAGCTCCGCGTAGATTCTGGAGAGCAGGATCCCCAGGAGGACCACCAGGGGGCTTAGGCAGAGGGCGCCCAGGATCGCCCCGGCTCCATCCCGACGGCCGGCGATCCCCGCTCCGGTGATCCCGCCGAACAGGATGGCGCAGCCCGCCAAGATGCTGATGGCGACACCGATCCAGAACAGCGCCTGGATGAGATAGGGCGTGATCATCCGGCGGAAGGTGAGGAAGTCTTCCCAGTTCATAGAGGACCTCCATCGTCTCAAGGATCGTCTTGTCCCCCGAACGATTCGACATTATACTGCCCCTTAAAAAGGGGGAACAATGGAAGCGCCTGCGATTCCTCCTTCTCCGGCGGCATCGAAAACCAGTGGGAAGGCGATCGCTAGCCTGATCCTGAGCCTCCTTGGCCTGGTGGGCGTGCTCCCCCTCATCGGTTCCATCCTCGGGATCATCTTCGGCAACCAAGCGAAGGGGGAGATCGCCCGCAGCGGCGGGGACCTCACCGGCGAGGGGCTGGCCGAGGCCGGCGTGATCATCGGGTGGGTGGGGCTGGCCCTGAGCGTGATCGGGACGATCTGTGCCCTGCTGATCCTGGGCAGCACCATCGGGCTGGGGTTCTGCTCTGCCCTTATAGGTGGGATCCTCACTTCCCGTTAAGATCCGAACCCTCTTTAAGGAAGCGATCGGATCTGCGGGTAGCGGCGGTGCGCCCAGAGCATGTAGCCCAGGCTGGCCGCGGCCCCCAGGGCCACGGCCGCCGGGGCGCCCAGGGCGCTGGCCATCAGGCCCGCCTGTAACCCGCCCAGCCGCATCATCATCTGGAAAGCCAGGGTATACACCCCCATCACCCGTCCCCGCACCGCGTCCTCCACGTTCACCTGGATCAGGGTGTTGGCCAGGGCGTTCTGCCAGACGAAGGCCATCCCGCTCAGGATCAGGAACGCCAGCGCCAGGGGGAAAGAACGGGAAAGGGAAAACCCCAGCAGCGCCAGCGGGAAGCCCAGGTTCCCCCAGGTGAGCATCCGCCCCCGGCGTCCCGTATCCCCATAGGCGGCGGCGAGCAGCGCCCCGGCCACCGCGCCGATCCCTACCGCGCCCATCATCAGGCCGTAGGCCACCGCCTCCGGCTGCGCGCACGACAGAAGCACCTCGCCCCACCGGCTCTCGGCAACCCATCCGCAGAGGTGCCCGACCACCGGTGCCGCGCTGCCCCAGAGCGAGGTACGGGCGAATACGGGGAGGAGAACCGTGTAGGGCATGGAGAGGAAGGCAGATACTCCCACCATGCTCACCAAGCCCCACAACGTGGCATCCGCTCGGATGCGAGCCAGCCCGGCCAGGGGATCCGAAGCGGAGCCCGCGCGGACGCGCCGGGCCGTTGAGCCGGGCAATCGCATGGCCAGCAGGCCGGCGATCACCGCAAGGAACGAAACGCCGTTGAGGAAGAAGGCCATGGCCTCCCCCAGCGTGGCCACCACCAGACCGGCCAGGGAAGGGCCGATGATCCGCGCGAAGTTGAACAGGGAGGAGTTCAGGGCGATCGCGTTGCCCAGGTCCTCTTCCCCCACCATCTCCACCACGAAGGCCTGGCGGGCGGGCACGTCCAGCATCTGAAAGGCCGCCAGCAGCATGGCCATCCCCCACACGTGCCAGACCTGGACATAACCGCTCCAGGTGAGCCAGGCCAGCAGGAAGGCCTGGAACATCATCAGCGACTGGGTGATCAGGATGACCCAGCGCCGTGGGAAGCGATCGGCCAGGCTGCCGCCGAACAGCGCCAGGGGGAAGAGGGGCAGGATCGAAAGGCCGTTCATGATGCCCAGCCCGGCCGGCGACCCGGTGAGCCGGTAGACCAGCCAGTTCTGGGCGATGGTTTGCATCCAGGTCCCGCTGAGGGAGATCAGCTGGCCGATGAAATACAGCCGGTAGTTCCAGTGGCGGAGCGCCCGGAAAGGATGCCGGGCCCGACGGGTCGACATCGCCGGCCTCATGGGTTCGCTATCTGCTCCACCTGTGCTCCCTCATCCGGCTCGACCCGGAACAGGGTCGGCGCTCGTCCGAAGCGGGCGGCGTAGGCCCGGGTCATCGCCTCCGCCGCCTCAGCCACCGCGTCCCGATGGACAGCCGTGAGGATGCTGCCCCCGAATCCGGCTCCCGTCAACCGCGCCCCATACACCCCGGGGACCGTCCGGGCCGCCTCCACCAGGGTGTCCAGCTCCGGGGAGCTGACCTCGTAGTCGTCCCGCAGGCTGTCGTGAGAGGCGTTGAGCAACGCTCCGAAGGCCGGGAGATCCCCGCGCCGCAACGCGTCCACCGCCTCCCGCACCCGCTGGTTCTCCGTGACCACGTGGCGAGCCCGTCGGTAGATCACCTCCGGGAGCTCGGCCCGGGCCGCCTCCAGAGCCGCCGAGGTGAGATCCCGCAACGCCCGCAACCCCGGATCCCGCGACCGGAGCCGTCGGACCGCCTCCTCACATTGCGCCCGACGCTCGTTGTAGGCCGAGGCCGCCAGGGCCCGGCGCACCCCGCTATCGGCTACCAGCACGACCATCTCCGGCGGGACCGGCACCCACTCGATCGCCAGGGAGCGGCAGTCGATCCACAGGGCATGTCCCCGCCGGCCGAACCGCGCGGCCATCTGGTCCATGATCCCGCAACGCACCCCTACAAACTCGTTCTCCGCCCGCTGGCACAGGCGGGCCAGATCCAGAGGCGGGATCTCGTGGTCGCTCAGCGCCGCCCAGGCCACAGCGAAAGCCACCTCCAGGGCGGCCGAGGAGCTCAGGCCGCTCCCGATCGGCACATCCCCTGCCACCACCGCATCCATCCCGACCAGACGATATCCGGCCCCTTCCAGCGCCCAGGCCACGCCGGCCGGGTAAGCTGCCCATCCCCGCAGAGCGCCCGGACGCAAGCCGTCCAAGGAGAACACGGCCTCCTCCCCGAAATCGGCCGCGACCAGATGGACCTCCCGATCCGTCCGCAGGCGGGCGGCCACCCAGACCGCGCGATCGATGGCGATGGGGAGGACGAACCCCTCGTTGTAATCCGTGTGCTCGCCGATCAGGTTGACCCGCCCCGGCGCCCGGGCCCGCAGGAGGGGTGCGTCCCCAAAGCGTGCCCGAAAGATGTGCTCCGCTCGCGCCCGCGCATCGGACATGGCTTCCGCTCCGGAGAGATCGTGCAAAACCCGCCAACCTCGAATTGTAGCCCGATTCCATCGATGGAAAGGATCGAGCAACTGATCGCAACGGAAGCCCCTTCTCTGTCTTCGAGGCAGCGAGGCCGCGGTGAAAGCAGGAGAGGCTTCAACCCTGAACCACCGACAACGGGCCTCCTGACGGAATGGAGGCCCCCGATCTCCGGCCAGGCACACCGCGCGGATGATCAACCCGGTTGTCCTATAATGAATCCAGCAACCATCCTCCGGATCGGGAGGCTGCGATGCCGTTCGCCACCGTTCAGGGCGTCCGTCTGGTGTATGACCTCCGTGGCCAGGGGGTTCCGGTCCTCTGGATCCATGGGTTCCCCCTGGGCCGCTGGCTCTGGGATCCGCAGGTCGAGGCCCTGAGGGATGTGGCCCGGTCCATCGCCGTGGATCTACGCGGGTTCGGGGGAAGCAGCACTCCGGAAGGCCCTTACACCATGGAAACCTACGCGGAGGATCTGCGCGGGCTGCTGGACCTCCTGGGGATCGATCGGGTGGTCCTGGCCGGGCTCTCCATGGGCGGATACGTCTCCTTTGCCTTTTACGCCGCCTACCCCGAGCGGGTTCGCGGGCTCATCCTGGCGGATACCCGACATCAGGCGGACACACCGGAGGCCCGGGCGAACCGTTACGCGCTGATCGAACGGATCCGCCAGGAGGGGACAGCCGCCGCGGTGGAGGCCTTCCTCCCCCGTCTGCTGGGGGCCACCACCCGACGGGAGCATCCGGAGCGGGTGGAGATGCTGCGGCGCAAGATGATGACCAACCCAGCCGCCGGGCTCATCGGCGCCCTCCAGGCCATGGCCGAACGCCCGGATCGAACGGAGCTCCTCCCCCGGATCCAGGTCCCCACCCTGGTGATCGTCGGCGAGGAGGATGAGGTGACCCCGCCTGAGGTGGCCCGCCAGATGGCGGAGGCCATCCCCCACGCCCGGCTCGTGGTGCTCCCCTCGGCCGGCCACCTCGCGAACGTCGAGGCCCCCGAAGCCTTCAACGAGGCTGTGCGGACATTCCTGGGCCAACTCCCGTGAGGGCCGCACGGCCTGCCTGGGGGCGATGGTTCGGGATCCGCTCATTTGGGGGAAGATCGTGTCGGCAGAGAAGCGCGCCATCGCGCGGGTGCTCCGGGCGGTCCGGGAGGCCGCCCGTCGCTTCTCCCTTTTCTCTCCCGGGGAGACCGTGGTGGTCGGGGTCTCGGGGGGGCCGGACTCCCTGTGCCTGATGGACGCGCTGCACACGCTGGCTCCCGAGCTGGGGATCGCCCTGCACATCGCCCATCTCCACCACGGCCTGCGGGGAGCGGAGGCCGACGCCGACGCCGCGTTCGTGGCCGAGCAGGCGACGGCGCGCGGGCTCCCTTACACCATCGAGCGCCTCGAGGTCCGGGCCCTGGCGGAGCGGGAAGGCCTTTCCCTGGAAGAGGCCGCCCGTCAGGCGCGCTACACCTTCCTGGCGGAGGTGGCCGCTCAGGTGGGCAGCCGGACCATCGCCGTGGCTCATCATGCGGATGATCAGGTGGAGACCGTGCTGATGCATCTCCTGCGTGGGAGCGGCCTGGCCGGGCTGCGGGGGATGCGCCCGTGCATGCCCCTCACGGAATACCACGGATTGCTTCGTCGGCCCCCGGAGGGGCTCCGGCTGGTGCGGCCGCTCCTCGGCGTCTGGCGGAGCGAGATCGAGGCCTACTTACAAGCCCGGGGGCTGACCCCCCGTTTCGATCGCTCGAACCTGGACCTTACTTTCTTCCGCAACCGGCTACGCCATGAGGTGCTGCCGTTCCTGGAGCGCCTCAACCCCCGCCTGCGGGAGACCTGGTGGCGGATGGCGGAGGCCCTCGCCGCCGACTACGAGTTCCTGGAGCAGACCCTGCGTCAGGTCTGGCCCACCTTCGTGGCCCTCGAGGAGCCGGAGCGGATCGTCTTCGATCTCGCGCGCTGGCGGGAGCTCCCCCTCAGCCTGCGGCGCATGGCCTTGCGGGAGGCCGCCTTCCGGCTGGCCCATCGCCTGCGGGACCTGCGGTTCGAGCACGTGGAGGAGGCGATCCGGATGGCGGAAGAGGAGATGACCGGAGGGATGCTGACCTGGCCGGAGGGCCTGCGGGTCGCCGTCGCCTACGGAACCCTCATCCTCGCTCGAGAGGGCGCCCTCTGGCCGGAGCCGGACCTGCCGCTGCTGTCGGGAGCTCTCCACTTACAGCCGGGGGAGACGCTCTGGCCGGACGGCCGGTGGGTGGTGATCTGGGAGGAGCTTCCGGCATGGGATCCCGCCCGGCTGCAGCATGCGGATCTGTGGACCCTGTACCTGGATGCGGAGCAGGCGGGGGAGTCGCTGCGCTTCCGGACCCGGCGCCCGGGGGATCGCTTCCACCCGGCGGGGATGCCCGGGCCGGTCCGCCTGAAGACCTTCCTGATCAACCAGAAGATCCCGCAGGCCTGGCGGGATCGCTGGCCCCTGCTGGTGAACGAGCGGGAAGAGATCCTGTGGGTGGCGGGGGTGCGGCCCGCGGCCTCCATCCGCCCCGGCCCGCATTCCCGCTGCGTATGGCGGATCGCCATCCGAAGGGCGGCAACAGGATGACCGCTCAGCCATTGCCGTGCGCTTCCCCCTCGCTGTGAGCCAGCTCCCGCAGCGCGTCCAAATCCCGGATCCGGATATATCCTCCCCGCTCCGTGCGGATCCACCCCGCCCGGGTCCAGCGGCTCAGGATCCGGATGGCCGTCTCCAGGGTAGTGCCCGCCATGCGGGCGATATCCTCCCGGGAGAGGGGGATGGTGATCCGAAGGCCTTCCGCTTCGGGTTGGCCCGCGCGTTCCGCCAGGGTCAGCACCACGTAGGCGATGCGGTTCTCCACCCGCTCCAGGATCAGCGCCCGGATGGACATGGCCCGCTCCAGGCGCTGACCCAGCATCTGAAGCAACCGGACGGCCACGCGGGGATAGCGCTCCAGGAGCTCCAGATAGGCGGCGCGGGGGATCCGAAGGACAGTGACAGGAGTGGCAGCCTGGGCCGTGGCCGGGTTACGACTCAACAGAAGGGTCGCCCCGCCAAATACCTCCCCCGGGCCCAGGAGCTCCAGGATGACTTCTTTGCCCGGGGAGGCCTGACGCAACATCCGAACCCGTCCCTCCGCCACGATCCAAACTGCGTCGGCCTCATCACCCTGATGGAAAATATACCGCTCCGCCGGGAAGGAGAGCACCTCCGTCCAGTGGCCGATCTCGTGATAGGCGTCTACGTCCAGGCCCGCGAACAGAGAGACCCTCTGCAGGATCTCGATCAGGGAACCCATCCATCGATCCCCCGGGGCCAATCATCCGACTTCCCCAGTATAACGGGAGGCGGAGGAACACGAAAACGCCGACATCTGACCACCGGCAGGGACCATCCAGGGGGCTGCCCCTGCGATAAAATGGGGGAAAATCAGTGGTCTGCAAGGAGGCACGCGTTGCAGGCGCATGGCCTGTGGCAACCGGGCGCGCGGCGCCCCGGGGAGATCCGGATCGCGCTGCCCAGCAAGGGGCGACTGGAGGAGCCCACGCTGGCCTTCCTGGCCGCATGTGGCCTGGCGGTGGAGAAGACCAACCCCCGCCAGTATGTCGCTCGCATTCCCGCCCTGCCGGGCGTCACCGTCCTCTTCCAGCGGGCCGGCGACATCCCCTTGAGCGTCCGGGACGGCGGCGTCGACTTCGGCATCACCGGCTATGACGTGGTGATGGAGCGCCTGGATCACGATCCCAATGTCCTCATCCTCCACGAGGCCCTCCATTACGGCCACTGCGACCTGGTCCTGGCGGTGCCCGAATCCTGGCCGGTGGAGACGATGGAGGAGCTGGCTGCCCTCGCCCAATCCCGGGCCCGGGAGGGCCATCCCTTGCGCATCGCCACCCGCTTCCCCCATCTGGTGGGCCGCTTCCTGCAGGAGCATGGGATCCCCGCCTTCCAGCTGGTGGTCTCCGAGGGCACCCTGGAGGTCGCCCCCAGCATCGGCTACGCGGACCTGATCGCTGACCTCACCACCACCGGGACCACGCTCCACGACAACCGCCTGAAGCCCCTGCGGGACGGCATCATCCTCCATGCCCAGGCCTGCCTGATCGCCAACCGCAAAGCCCTGCGGACCCGGCCGGAGGTCCTGGCCGTGGCGCGGCAGCTGGTGGAGTTCTTCGAGGCCCACCTGCGGGCGGAAGGCCACTACATGCTCTTCGCCAACATGCGCGGGGAGTCCGCCGAGGCCATCGCCCGCCGCCTGTTCACCCAGACGGATCTGGGCGGCCTCCAGGGCCCCACCATCTCCCGCGTCTACGTCCGCGAGGAGGACCCCGGCTGGTTCGCCATCCACATCATCGTGCGCAAGGACCGCCTGAACGAGGCCATCCGGCAACTGCGGGCCATCGGCGGCAGCGGCGTGGTGGTGGCCCCGGTGACCTACATCTTCGAGGAAGAACCCCCCCGCTGGCAGCGGGTGCTGGACCAGCTGCGCGAGGCCGAGGAGGCCTCTCCCTCTTAAAACCCGCACACCAGGAGCGATCCGCATGGAACGATGGATCCGACCGGATCTCCGGGATCTCTTGACCTATAGCATGGCGGTCTCTCCGGAGGAGCTGGCCGCCGCTTACGGCATCCGGCCGGACCGGCTGATCCGTCTGCACGCCAACGAGAACCCTTACGGGCCCTCCCCGCGCGCCCGGGAGGCGCTGCGGAACGGGGAATGGCACTGCTATCCGGATCCTCAGGGGCGGGCCCTGCGCCGCGCCCTGGCCGAATACACTGGCCTCGGCCCGGAGCGGATTGCCCTGGGCAACGGAGCGGATGATGTGATCGATCTCCTGGCTCGGCTGCTGGTCGGGCCCGGGCGGGCGGCCCTCATCGCCGAGCCCACATTTGAGATGTATGCCCTCTCCGTCCGCTGGCACGGCGGCCGTGTCCACGTCGTCCAACGGGATGAGGAGTTCCGCCTCCCCCGCGAGACGCTCCTCGAGGCGATCCGGCGACTGCAGCCCGCCGCCGTCTTCCTGGCCTCCCCCAACAACCCGGACGGCCAGCTGCTCCCCGAGGAGACCCTTCAGGCGGCCCTCGAGGAAGGCGTAATGGTCATCGTGGACGAGGCCTACTTCGAGTTCTCCGGCCACACCTTCGCCGGATGGCTCCCGCGCTATCCGAACCTGGCCATCGTGCGGACCTTCAGCAAGTGGGCGGGGCTGGCGGCCCTGCGCCTGGGCTACGCCTTAATGCACCCGGACCTGGTCCGGGCCTACGACGAGGTACGCCCGCCCTTCAACGTCAACCTGGCGGCGCAGCAGGCCGCTCTGGCTTCTTTGGAGGATCGGGCGTATCTGATGGAGAACGTGGCCCGCCTGGTGGCCGAGCGGGAGCGGCTTTACCGGGCCCTGCAGGCCTTCCCCTTCCTCCGGCCGTTCCCCAGCCACACCAATTTCATCCTGTGCCGGGTGAGCGGGTGGGACGCCCATCGCCTGTGGGAGGCGCTGCTGCGGCGCGGGATCCTGGTCCGCCGCTACACCGCGCCGGCGCTCCGGGAGCATATCCGCATTTCGGTGGGGCGGCCGGAGCACAGCGAGGCGCTGCTCCGGGCCCTGACGGAGATCGCCGAGGAGGTCCCCCATGGCGCCCCGTGAGGCCCGACGCCAGCGGCGCACCGCGGAAACCGAGGTGACGGTCTTTCTCCGACTGGACGGGCGGGGAGAAGCCCGGGTGGAGACCGGCATCGGCTTCCTGGATCACATGCTGCACCTGTTCGCCTTCCACGGGCTCTTCGACCTGGAGGTCCAGGCCCGGGGGGATCTCCACATCGATCCCCATCACACGGTAGAGGATGTGGCCATCGTGTTGGGACAGGCCCTGGACGAGGCGTTAGGGGATCGAAAAGGGATCGTGCGGATGGGGCATGCCTATGTGCCGATGGACGAGGCGCTGGCCTTCGTGGCGGTGGATCTCTCCGGCCGGCCTTACGCTGTGCTGGATCTCCCCTTCGGCGGACCGACGGTGGGGGCCCTGCCCACCTCCCTGATCCCCCACTTCCTGGAAAGCCTGGCGGTCCACGCCCGGATGAACCTGCACGCCCGCCTGCTCTCCGGGCGGGATGATCACCATCGGGCGGAGGCCCTCTTCAAAGCCCTGGGCCGCGCCCTGGAGCTGGCCGTGCGACCGGACCCCCGACGAGGCGGTATCCCCTCCACCAAGGGGACGCTCGGATTGTGATCTTTTTCCCAATATGACGGCGATCATAGGCCCCCTCCCCTTCTCCGGGGGAAACTAAGCATGACCTCGGCTTTGCGAACGCAGCAGCATTCCTCGGAGGAGGTGGGCGATGGAGAAGGAACAGATCCCGCTGGGACAGATGATCTTCGATGAGCTGTTCCTCCTTTTCCTTCTCTCCCTCGTCATCAGCCTGATCCTTTACAACATCTGGGGTCTGCTGGATCTGCTGCGAACTCCTCTCCTGGTCCCCTGAAAGAAAGGAGGGCCCTATGTTCGCGCCGCCGCGGGTGTGGTGGAGGCCCCTGGACCGCCTGGAGCGGACCTGGCTGTTGTTGGCCTTCGCCTGGTGCCTGGTGCTCTTTATCATGATGCCGGTCTGGTTGATCCTCGGCCGGCATAACGTCCCGGCGACCACTTATCGGGCTGCCCCTGCCCAATTCCAGCAGCGGGTGGAGGAATTCGTCCGCCAATATCAGGTTGGCACGGAGAAGGGCATCCCGGTCGTGGAGCCCCCTCCCGGGGATGTCTACCTCCTGGCCCGTCAGTGGCAATGGTACCCCATCCTCAAGCTTAAGAAAGGACAGACCTACCGCCTCCACGTTTCCTCGATCGATGTGCAGCATGGTTTCTCCATCCAGCCTGCCAACCTGACGTTTCAGATCTTGCCGGAATACGTCTATGTGATCACCTTGACCCCGCTGACAAGCGGAGAGTTCTCCATCGTCTGCAACGAGTTTTGCTACATCGGACATCACGTGATGGTCGGGCGCATCCTGGTCACGGATTGAGAAAGGAGGCCGGCATGGCGGCTCCAGCCATTCCGCTTGGTGAAGAGAAGGCGATCTTCCGCGTTTGCCCGGTGACCCGGCTGCGGGTGGATCTGGCGGCGGAGCGGATGATCATCGCCAACGCCACCGCGGCGGTGATCTTCTTGCTCGTCGGCGGGGTCATGGGGCTGCTGCTGGCCCTGACCCGCTGGGAAGCCGTCCATCTGCTGCCGGCCACCTGGTATTATCGTTTGGTGACGGGCCACGGCTTCAACATGCTGGTGGCCTGGATCGTCTTCTTTGAGGTGGCCGGGCTCTATTTCGGGAGCACGGTGCTCTTGAACGCCCGGCTGGCAAGCCCGTGGGCGGCCCGCCTCGCCTTCGCCCTGATGCTCCTGGGGGCCCTGCTGGTGAACGGGATCGTCCTCGCCGGGCGCGCGGATGTGATGTTCACGGCCTATGTGCCCTTGAAGGCCCATCCCCTCTTCTATCTGGGGGTCATCCTCTTCGCCGTGGGCGCGTTGATCGCGGTGGCGCTCTTCTTCGTCAACCTTCTCATCGCCCGCCTGGAGGGTCGCTATACGGGCTCCGTGCCCCTGGTGGTCTTCGGGCTGGCGACGGCCGCCATCATCGCCACCTACACCCTGCTCTCCGGGGCCATCGCTTTCATCCCTGCCTTCTTCTGGTCCCTGGGGTGGCTGCGCACCTATGATCCGGGCTTCTATCGCAACCTCTTCTGGGGCTTCGGGCACCCGGCCCAGCAGATCAACCTGGCCGCCATGGTAGCGGTGTGGTATGCGCTGGCCGCGATCACCGTTGGCGCGACGCCGATCAACGAGAAACTCTGCCGGCTGGCTTTTGTTCTCTATATCCTGTTCATCAACCTGGGCGCCGCTCACCACCTCCTCGTGGACCCCGGCCTGAGCTTCGCGTGGAAAATGTTCAACACGTCCTATGCGATGTATCTGGCCGTCCTGGGGAGCCTGATCCACGCCTTCTCGATCCCGGCGGCCGTGGAAGTGGCATTGCGACGCCAGGGGTATCGCCGGGGGCTCTTCGAGTGGCTGCGCCGGGCCCCATGGCAGGAGCCGGGGTTCGCCGCCCTGGTGGTCTCCATGGTCCTCTTCGGCTGGTTGGGAGGGGTGAGCGGGGTGATCATCGGCACGGAGCAGCTCAACATGCAGTTCCATAACACCCTGGCGGTGCCCGGGCATTTCCACGCCACGGTGGTCGGGGGCACCACCCTGGCCTTCATGGGGCTGACCTATTACCTCATCCCCCTCATCTTCCGGAGGGAGCTTCGGCTGAAGCGACTGGCCTCGTATCAGCCTTACGTGTTTGGTTTCGGGATGTTGCTGCTGATCTTGGGCTTCCTGCTCAGCGGCACCCTGGGGGTTCCTCGCCGGGACTGGGCCGTCTTCAAAACCCCCGCTGCTTTCTCTACGCTGATTCCTGAATCCGCCCAGTTCACCCTCGCCATCGCCGGCCTCGGCGGCGTGATCGCCTCGATCGGCGGCGCCATGTTCCTCCTCGTCGTCCTGAGCTCCGTGCTCACCGGGGCCGTTCAGGAAGCCCGCTCCCTCCGCCTGGTGGTCGCGAGCCCGGCGGATCCGCCCGAAGCGGCGGAAACTGCCCATGAGGAGCCCCGGGGGACCTTCGTGATCGCGCTGGCCTTCCTGGCCTTCTTCATCCTGGTTTACTTCCGAAACTGGTGGCTACTGGGGCTCCGGAGCTGGCTAGTTCATTGACCGGGCACTCCAAACGCCGAAGATCGCTTCAAACATTTCCAGGGCGAAGAAAAAGCACAGGGTGCGGGCAGATATCCGGCCCTGTGCTTTGTTTTTCATGCTCCTTTTTGAATCGCAACATCCGGGTACATCGAGTAGAATGATTCCAGAGCCCGGTCCGCTGCAGATCCTCAACACCTCGGTTCCCTGCATTCGGCACGAGCCTGGAGAAGGGCCATGGACGATCGCGCGCTGTTTTCGCGAGCCTGGCGAATCGTGAGCGGCCACAGATCCTTGTGGCTGTTCGGGTTCATCGCCGGTTTCGGACCTCCCATGGCCCTCTTCCAGTTCAGCGGGAACGCCTTCATCGCTTTCCCTCGATCTCCTGAAGAGCTCCGGGGGCTCCTTCTCCACCCCTCCTTTCCATGGGTGTGGGCAGGGATTTCCCTTCTGGCCCTTTTCACTTTGGTTATGTGGCTCCTCATCAACGCATCCGGGCACGCCGCGCTGATTGTTCTGGTGAACCGCGCAGAGGAGGGCGCGGCGCCCACGCTTTCCGCAGGCTGGGAGGCCATCCGGCGCTACGGCTGGCGGATCTTCCTGATCCACGGGCTGCTCCGGCTGCCCATCTTTTTACTCGCGGGAGCCTCCGTGCTCCCGCTGATCGTTCCGATCGGGCAAGCGCTGGTCGAGGGACGATCGACCATCCCGGGCCCCCAGATCGATCTGGGCCTGTTTTGCTGCTGTCTGGGGGCAACGATCTGGATCCCTGCCTTGATCCTCTTCAGCTGGATCGAAGCCCTTGCGGATCGGGCATGCATCCTGAACCACCGTTCGATCCGTGCGAGCATCGCTTATGGTTGGAACGCTCTCCAGCGGCATTCCGGCCAGGTGATCCCCTTCGCCCTGATGCTTTTCGGGATCGGGCTGGGAGTTATGGCACCGCTTTACATCCTTCAAGGAATAACCGGCTATCAGGCAGGCCAAGCGCCGGATCTGGTTTCCGCTCCCGGTGGGCGCAGGTTACCTCTGATGGGTCTATATATTGCGGAACTGGCGATCAACACGGGGACCGCCATGTTCTTCTCGTCATGCTGGACCCTGTTCTACCGTCAGCTCTTCATGGCCGCATCAGATCATGCGAGCCAATGAAGCAGGGGCCCAGCGGCGCTGCGCCCCTACCTTTTTTCGGATATGCGCGCCTGAAGGATCCTTCCTGGGCCACCAGGCCCATCTTTTTCCACACATCGCTTGAGCCCCACTTCAACTCAACGATGAAGGGGTACAACCTACTCTGGCAAAGATGGAAAGAAACACGAAGGGGATGGGGGCTTTATAGGCAGCGGGATGTGCCGATCCCTCTGGTCATCCCAGAGATGCCAGCAGCTGCCATCCGCTCCATCCACCCATCGCCAGCAACGTCAGCCCGCACAGGAGGGTCAGCGCCCGCAACACCGGAGGGGAGAGCCGTCGGACCCCGCCGTGGGCCACCAGGCCCAGCACCCCCACCCAGAGGAGGCTCCCTGCGGTGAAGCCGCTGTAGAACACTGCCACCGCGGTCGGCGTGACCTCCGGGATCCCCAGGCGGAGCATGGTGGAGGCGATGGCGGCGAACCAGAGGAGAACCATCGGGTTCGTCAAGGTGATGGCCAAACCGGTCAGGAACAGCCGGGAGGAAGAAGCCCCCGCCTCCCAGGAGACGGACACCCCCCGCCATGCATCCCGCAGCGTCAGCATCCCCAGCCCGATCAGCAACACAGCCCCCGCTGCCGCCATGGCCGTCCCCAGCGCCGGCCATTGCACCAGCAGGGTCGCCGCCCCCACCAGGCTCAGGGTGAAATATGTAAGATCCCCGGCTACGGTCCCCAGACCGGTGAGGACGGCCCCTCTCCACCCGCTGCGCAGACCCGCCCGCAGGATGGCCAGGTTCCCGGGCCCCAGAGGGACCGAGAGGGAGAGGCTGAGCAGCAACCCGCGAAGGAAAATCCCGATCACACGGCCCTCCATACAGAGTCTCGGAAACAGACAGGGGGCCGAGGGGCTTTCCCTCCGCCCCCTGTCCGATGAGGCCGCTCCCTTACGCGCTGTAGTAGAGGTAAAACTCATACGGGTGCGGCCGGAGGCGGATGGCATCCACCTCCTTCCGCTTCAGCTCGATCCATGTCTCGATGACATCCGGGGTGAAGACGCCGCCCCGCAACAGGAACTCGTGGTCCCGCTCCAGGGCCCGCAGGGCCTCCTCCAGGGAGCCCGGCACCTGCTTGATCTTTCGGGCCTCCTCCGGCGGCAGCTCGTAAAGGTCCACATCCACCGGGTCCCCCGGATCGATGCGGTTCTGGATCCCGTCCAGGCCGGCCATCAGGATGGCGGCGAAGGCCAGGTAGGGGTTCGCCGAAGGATCCGGGCAGCGATACTCGATCCGCTTGGCCTCGGGGGAGTCCGAATACATCGGGATGCGGATGCCGGCGCTGCGGTTGCGCCGGGAGTAGACCAGGTTCACCGGCGCCTCGTAGCCGGGGACCAGACGGCGGTAGGAGTTGGTGGTGGGAGCGCAGAAGGCCAGGAGGGCCGGCGTGTGGTAGAGGATCCCGCCGATGTAATAGCGGGCCAGCTCCGAGAGGCCGGCGTAGCCCCGCTCGTCCCAGAACAGGTTCCGGCCTTCCTTCCAGAGGCTCTGGTGCACGTGCATCCCCGAGCCGTTGTCCCCGAAGAGCGGCTTGGGCATGAAGGTGGCCGTCTTCCCGTGGGCCCGGGCCACGTTCTTGATGATGTATTTATACATCAACACCTGATCGGCCATGCGGGTGAGGGTCTGGAAGCGCATATCGATCTCACATTGCCCGCCGGTGGCCACCTCGTGATGATGGGTCTCCACCTCGATGCCCGCCTGCATCAGCCGCAGCACGATCTCCGAACGCAGATCCTGGAGGGAGTCCGCCGGGGGCACCGGGAAGTAACCCTCCTTCCACCGCGGGCGGTGGCCCAGGTTCGGCCGCCCCTCATCTCGGCCGCTGTTCCAGATCCCCTCCTCCGAGTCGATGAAATAAAAGCCGTAATGCGCCCCCTGATCGAACCGGATGCTGTCGAAGATGAAGAACTCCACCTCCGGGCCCCAGTAGCTGACATCGGCGATCCCGCTCCGCTTCAGATACGCCTCGGCCTTGCGAGCGATGTAACGGGGGTCCCGGGTGTAGGGCTCACGGGTCACCGGGTCGTAAACGTCGCCGATCAGGCTGAGGGTGGGCACCTCACAGACCGGATCCACCACCGCGGTCGTGGGGTCCGGGATCAGGATCATATCGCTCTGGTCGATGGACTGGAAGCCCCGGATGCTGGAGCCGTCGAAGCCTAGCCCTTCCTGGAAGACTTCCTCAGAGAGCGCTGTGATGGGGATGCTGAAGTGCTGCCAGTTCCCCAGCAGATCCACGAACTTGAGATCCACCATCACCACGCCCTGGGCGCGGGCGAACTCGATGACGTCCTTCGGTTTGGTGAGGGGCTTGGGGGCCTTCCCGTTGCCGCGCTCCAGGACCTCGCGGGCGACTTCGGTGAGGGTCTGCCGGGCCATCGCCACCTCCTTCACGGCATGGAAATTCCCCCCGATTGTAGAAAGAGGCACGAGCCCTGGCTACGGGCAAGGAGACCAAAATCGAGATGCCCAGTTTTGTGCACGATGCACAAAGGTCTACCGAAAGGGGGCTTGTAGCGCTCCAGCCTCTCGCCTCCGCTAGGCGAGCTCGGCCGCCAAGAATCCATTCTGGTTCTATAAAAGGTCGACTTAAATAAACTGAGTCTCTACTTTTGTCATAAATCATCCCATGTCTTGGGGGATTTCAAAATTATAGCTGGTGAACTCTGAGATGGGGATCCCGATGAAGAGGGGGCTTCCCGATCTCAAAAGCCGCGCGACCGGATGCGCTCCAGGGCGCGCTGGATCCCCTTGAGGAGGATGCGATGCTCGGCCTCGTGCATGCGGGCCTCGAAGCGCTCGAGGGTATCGTCGGGGAAGATGGGGACCACAGTCTGGGCCAAGACAGGCCCGGCGTCCACCTCCGGGGTGACCTCATGCACCATACAGCCGCTATACGCGATCTCCCCGCGCCGGTAGGCCTCGAAGGCGCGGCGGATCGCATCACGCCCGGGGAACATGCCCGGCAGGGCCGGGTGCAGGTTGATCACCCGGCCGGGGAACCGATCCAGAAAGGCGGGGCTCAGGATGTGCATCCAACCGGCCAGGACGATGAGATCCGGGCGATAGGGCGCGATCCGCTCGGCCAGATCTCGATCATAATCCGTGCGGTCCAGCCCCCGCTCCCGATAGGGACGCAAGGGGAAATACAGTGTGGGCACGCCCGCTCTGGCTGCCCGAACCAGTCCGTATGCGTCCTTGCGGTTGGAGACCACCAGCACCACCTCCGCCCACAGGCGGCCCGCCGCACAGGCATCCAGGATCGCCTGCAGGTTGCTCCCAAACCCGGAGATCATCACCACCAACCGGCTTCGCGCTTCGGGCAAGGGTTTCCACCTCCGCTGCGCTTGCCCTCGAGGATATAGGCGCCGACGGCTCACCCCTCGACTCGGACCGCCTGGTCTCCTTCCACGATCTCTCCCACAAGCCAGATTTCCCCGGGCAGGACGGCCTGCGCAAGCTCCACATCGCAGGGGGGGACCACCAGGAGCATGCCCAGCCCCATGTTGAACACGTGGAACATCTCCTCATCGGAGATCCCCCCGAGGCGCTGGATGAGCCCGAAGATCGGCGGCTCCGGCCAAGTCCCCCGACGGAGGACAGCCGCGGTGCCAGGGGGCAGAACCCGCGGCAGGTTCTCATACACGCCCCCTCCTGTGATGTGACACAGTCCTTTCAGATCGATGCCTGCAGCCTCCAGACGCCGGATCGGCTCCAGATAACAGCGATGCGGGGCCAGGAGAGCCTCTCCGATGGAGGTCCCCAGCTCCGGCAGAGGCCGCTCCCAGTTCTGGTCCGCGAGCACCCTGCGGGCCAAGCTGTAGCCGTTGGTGTGAAGACCGCTGGAGGGAAGCGCCAGCAAGCGGTCCCCCGGACGGATGCGGGAACCATCCCGGATCCGCGGACGCTCCACGACGCCGACGATGGTGCCCACCAGGTCCAGCTCCCCCGGCGCGTAGACCCCCGGAAGCTCGGCCGTCTCTCCTCCCAGCAACGCGCAGCCGACCTCCCGACAGGCGGCCGCCACGCTTTCCACCACACGGACGATCACCTCCGGGTCCAGACGGGCCGCCGCGATGTAATCCAGGAAAAAGAGAGGGCGGGCGCCGTGCACCAGGATGTCGTTGACGCAGTGATGGACCAGATCGTAGCCGACGGTCTCCCAACGGTTCAGACGAGCCGCCACCTTCAGCTTGGTGCCCACCCCATCCGTGGAGGCGACCAAGACCGGCTCCTCCATTCCCCGAAGGGCCTCCGCCCGGTAGAGGCCTGCGAAGGCCCCTATCCCGGCGATCACCTCCGGGCCGTACGTCGAGCGAACGGCGTCCGCGATCCGCCTTCGAATGTCCCGGGCGACATCCAGGCGCACCCCAGCCTGCGCGTAGGCCTCCGCTGGCATTTCCCCCTCCCCTTATCGGATCGCGGGGGACGATCGGCCGATGTCCCGGCGATAATGCATCCCCTCAAAGTGGATGCGCTCCACCGCCGCGTAGGCGCGGGCGGCGGCCTCGGGCAGATTCCCGCCGATGGCGCTGACGGCCAGGACCCGCCCGCCGGCCGTGAGCACCCGATCCCCTTCCCGTCGGGTGCCGGCGTGGAAGATCAGCACCCCTTCCTGGGCCGCCGCCTCCTCCAGGCCGGCGATGGGAAGCCCCTCCGGGACCGGGCCGGGATATCCCGGGGCTGCCAGGACCACCGTGACGCAGGCGCCGGGGCGCCAGCGCAGCTCGACATCGCCGAGACGGCCTTCCACGCAAGCCTCCAGCGCCGCCAGCAAATCCGTCTCCAGCAACGGGAGGATGGCTTGGGCCTCCGGATCGCCGAAGCGGGCGTTGAACTCCAGCACGAAAGGCCCTCGCTCGGTCCACATCAGGCCGGCGTAGAGGACGCCCACAAAGGGGGTTCCCTGGCAGGCCAGCGCCTGCAGCACGGGCTCCATGATCTCCCGAACCACCCGATCGACGGCGTCAGGACCTACTTCGGGCACCGGGGCATAGGCACCCATCCCTCCCGTGTTGGGGCCTCGATCTCCGTCCAGCAGCCGCTTGTGGTCTCGAGCCGGCAGCAACGGCCGGGCCGTCCGCCCATCGCTGAAGGCCAGCAAGGAGAGCTCCGACCCATACAGCCGCTCCTCGACGACCACCGTGTCCCCGGCCTCCCCGAAGATACGCTCGCGCATGAGGCGATACAGCGCCTCCTCGGCCTCCTCCGAGCTCTCGCACACAAAGGCGCCCTTGCCGCCCGCCAGACCGCTGGCCTTGACCACCACTGGACCCGGGCGGGCGCGCAGATAAGCTCGCGCTTTCTCGAAGTCATGGAACACGGCATAGTCGGGGGTGGGGATGCCACACGAGCGCATGAGCGCTTTGGCGAAGGCCTTCGAGGTCTCGATGCGAGCCGCCGCGCGGCTGGGCCCGAAGATCCGAAGGCCGGCCGCCCGGAAAGCATCCACAATTCCCCGGGCCAGCGGGGCCTCCGGGCCCACCACCGTCAGGTCGATCCCCTGCTCACGCACAAAATCGATCAGCGCCTGAATGTCGTCCGAGCGAAGGGGCACCGAACGCGCAGGGGCCCGCGGATGCAGATCGGAAGCCTCCGGGGAAGGTGGCCAGCTCGTCCCCCCGTTGCCCGGCGCGACATAAACCGCCTCGACTTCCGCGGACCGGGCCAGCGCCCATGCCAGGGCGTGTTCCCGGCCGCCGGATCCTACCACCAGAACCCGTTTCCCCTTCTTCATCGCACGCTCCGGATCCCCTCAAAGGCGAGCTTCGGCGAGGGTTCGCGCCGGATCTCCTCGGGTAGGGGTGCAGGATATCGGCCGGAGAAGCAGGCGGTGCAGTATCCTCCCTCCGGGACCGGCATCGTCTCCCGAATCGCCCGGCGCATCCCCTCCAGGCTGAGAAAGGCCAGGCTGTCCGCGCCGGCGAAACGACGGATCCCCTCCTCATCCAGGCGATGGGCGATCAGCTCCTCGTGAGTCGCCATATCGATCCCCATAAAGCAGGGGTGGCGGATCGGCGGGGAGGCAATGCGCAGATGAACCTCCAAAGCGCCTCCCTCCCGGAGAAGCTGGACCAGCTGGCGGGTGGTGTGACCACGGACGACGGAGTCGTCGACCAACACCACCCGACGTCCCTGGAGCACCTCGCGTAGAGGACTGTATTTCAAACGGACCCCCCATCGTCGGGCCTGATCGTCGGGCTGGATGAAGGTGCGGCCGATGTAGCGGTTCTTCAATAAGCCTTCCACGAAGGGGATCCCGCTCTCCAGGCTGTAGCCGATGGCGTGAGCGGTGGCGGAATCCGGCACCCCGATGACCAGATCCGCCTCCGCCGGAGCCTCCCGGGCCAGCTGACGTCCCAGGGCCAGGCGCGCCGAATACACGGTTCCCCCTTCCCGTTCAGAGTCGGGGCGCATGAAGTAGACATACTCAAAGATGCAAAAGGCAGGGGAAGAGGGGACACCTCCGGCGAAGGACGTCACCCCCCGTGGATCCAAACGCACGATCTCCCCCGGCGCGATCTCCCGCACATAGCGGGCCCCGATCATAGACAGGGCGCAGGATTCCGAGGCCACCGCATATCCTCCCTCCCATTCCCCCAGGCACAGAGGGCGGAAGCCATAAGGATCTCGAACGGCATAGATCGCCTCGCGGGTGAGAACGACCAGGGCATAGGCCCCCGGGCTCAAGCGCAACAGGCACCGGAGACGGGAGACCCATGGATCCCCCTCGGGCTCCACAGCCGCCGCAAATCCCCAGGCCTCAGGGGGAGAGGCCAGGATCTGAAGGATCAGTTCGCTGTCGCTGCCGGAGGAGAGGCCCACACCCCGCTCCAGAAGACGCCGGCGGAGCGGAAGCGCGTTCACCAGGTTGCCGTTGTGGGCGATGCCCAGGGGACCGAGGAGAGTCTCGCTGAGGAAGGGTTGCGCGTTCTGCAGATGGGCAACCCCCGTCGTGGAGTAACGGGTGTGCCCGATAGCCAGATGGCCCCGGAGCGAACGCAGGATCCCCTCGTGGAAGACCTGGGAAACCAGGCCCATCCCTTTGTGCAGATACGCCACGCGGCCATCGCTGGTGGCGATGCCGGCGCTCTCCTGGCCGCGATGCTGCAGGGCCCACAGCGCCATCATCGCCAGCGGGGCCGCCGGGCGACCTTCCGAACACAACCCCACGATCCCACACGACTCCCGGGGATGATCCGCCTCGCGTCGGGCCATCGGGACCCTCATCGCTCCCTCCTTCAGGTGCCCTGAGCCGCGGGACGAAGGGCGCGGATTTCGGCGTCATCGGCCAGCAGCCGTTGCCGGCCCCGCGCCTGCAGGGCGGCGACCCGCTCCCGGATGGCGGCGTCGCACAGGCCCAGGATCTTCGCCGCCAGAAGGGCTGCCCCCGCCGGATCCAGCACCACGGCCGGAGCGATCCCCCCGGGCATCCGCAGGGAGGAGAAGATATCCGCTCCCCCGAAAGCCTCGGAGATCGGCGGGCAGGCGATCACTGGCGCCAGCACCTGACCATCCACCATCCCGCTGAGGGCGTTGGAGCGCCCGGCGATGGTGATGTAAACCTTGGGACGAGAGTCGGCCTCATATCCTCGAAGCAAGTCCAGCAGATGATCCGGCACCTTATGGGCGGAGGCGACGCGAAGCTCCCAGTCCAGCCCCAGCTCCTCCAGCGCGCGGATCACCGCCCGGGCGTGCTCCAGATCCGATCGCGACCCCATCAGGATGACCACCAACGGCCTCGTCATGGCTGCCCTCTCATCCGAAGATGTTGAGGAAAGCTCGAACGTTGCCGCGGATCCGCTCGACAGCGGGCTGCTCCCCCGGACGGAAGGGCTCCCCCGTCAGCCGCTCGTAGACAGCGATGTAGCGGGCGGCCGCCTCCCGGATCAGCTCCGCCGGCATCTGAGGTGGTTCGCCGTCCCCCCGGTAGCCCCGAGCGGCGAACCAGGCCCGGACGAACTCCTTGTCCATGGACTCGGGCTCCTGACCGGGCCGGTAGCTCTCCGCCAGCCAGTAGCGGCTGGAATCCGGTGTGTGCAACTCGTCGATGAGGACCAGCTCGCCGTCGATCAGCCCGAATTCATACTTGGTGTCGACCAGGATCAGACCCGCCTGCCGGGCGACCTCCTGGCCGCGGGCGAAAAGGGTCAGGGCGATGGCTTCGATCCGCTCCCAGAGATCCGCCGGCACCAAGCCCCGCCGCAGGATCTCGTCACGGGTCAGGACCTCATCGTGCGCCCCGGAGGGCGCTTTCGTGGTGGGTGTGAGGATGGGATGCGGCAGCGGATCGTTCTTCCGCAGGCCTTCCGGCAGCGGGATCCCATAGGGGCGACGCTCCCCCTGGGCATACAGGGTCCAGAGGGAGGTGCGCGTCACCCCGGTGATGTACCCTCGCACCACCACCTCAACAGGTAGCGGCTGCGCCCGTCGGACCACCATCACGTTAGGATCGGGAACAGCCAGGAGGTGGTTGGGGATGAGATCGCGGGTCCGCTCGAACCACCAGGCGCTGAGCTGGTTCAGCACCTGCCCCTTGAAGGGGATCACCCCCAGGACCCGGTCGAAAGCGGAGATACGGTCTGTGGCGATCAGGATCAGGCGATCCCCCACCTCATAAATATCCCGCACCTTTCCGGCGCGCCGAGTCCCCAGCTCCGGGAGCTCCACGGCGGACACTGCCTGCGCCATCGCTTCCTGCAGCAGCACATCGGACACGCTCACGTCAGCACCTCCGGATCGCGTTTTGGAACAGAATCCGACACAGTCCGCCTTGCTCCCCGCGATGCCAGCGGGGATGCTGCCACGGAAAGATGTGATCCTCCGGGTGGGGCATCAAGCCCAGGACGTTGCCGGCCGGGTTGCAGAGGCCAGCCACGTTTCGCTGGGATCCGTTGGGATTGAAGGGGTAGCCGGCGGGGTTGCCGGAGGCGTCCACATACGTGAGGGCGATGAGCCCCCGCGCCTCCAGGCTGTGCAGCACGGACTCATCCCGCGCTATGAACCGTCCCTCCCCATGGGCGACGGGACAATACAGCAGCTCCTCGATCCCCTCGGTGAACAGACACGGGCTTCGCGGCTCCGCGCGCAGGTAAACCCAGCGGCACTCGAAACGTCCCGACGCGTTCGGGGCCAGCGTGACCGTCCGCCGGCCGTCCGGCTCCAGAAACTCAGGGCCGGGGAGCAAACCCGCCCGGACCAGGGCCTGGAACCCGTTGCAGATCCCCAGCACGGGCCTACCGCTCTCAATGAACCGCTCCAGGGCGCCTCTCAGCCCGTCCAGCAACTCCAGCGCCCAGAGCGTTCCTGCCCCCAGGTCATCCCCATAGGAAAACCCTCCGGGAAGCACCAGCATGGCGTAATCGCGCAGATCCCGCTCTCCGCGCAGCAGAGCAGACAGAGGGACGATCTCCGGCTCTCCGCCGGCCTGTTGACAGGCCCAGGCGGCTTCGCGATCCCGATTGGTCCCGGGAGCCTGGAGGATGAGCACGCGGGGGCGCCGGGAAATCCCCGGGGAGGATGCCCGTTGGGATAAGGGAAACCGGGAAGCCGGTAGAGGAGCGGGCGCGAGGGTGCCTCGCCACGCCTGCTCCAGCGCCTCCACGGGCAGCCGGATCCGCTCCCGGCCATCCAGCCCCACCACCCGGAGCAGGCCGTCCGCGGTCACCCGGCCGATGCGCGCGATGGGATGTCCCGCCAGCATGGCCTCGAAAGCGGACGCATCCTCCGGGCGCACCTCGACGAGGAACCGGCAGAGGGATTCGGAGAACAGGAGAACGTCATCCTCGCTGTCCGCCTCCGGGCAGGGGACCTTGCGCAGGTCCACCTCCGCGCCCAGCCGGCCGGCAAGACACATCTCCGCCAGGGCCACCCCCAGACCGCCCTCCGAAAGGTCATGGCAAGCCCGGACGAGCCCGGCGGCGATGGCGCGGTGCAGGGCGCGCAGGCGCGCCAGGGCGTGGGGAACCGGCTGAGGCAGCCGTTCCGCGCCCGGCCGTCCGCCGGGCCGGATCTGTAGATAGTGGCTTCCCGCCAGCTCCGCCCGTGTCTCCCCCACCAGATAGAGCCAAGACCCCGGCGACTTCAGGTCCATGGTGACCGTGCGAGAGAGATCCGGCACGATCCCGAGCCCGGTGATGAGCAGGGTGCCGGGGATCGAGCGCCGCCTCCCCAGGGCATCCACGTGGAAATTGTTCAGGCTGTCCTTGCCGGAGATAAATGGGGCCTGATAGGCGAGGGCAGCATCGCGACAACCCTGGGCGCACCGGACCAGGGCGCCCAGCTGCTCAGGGTCCTCAACATCTCCCCAACAGAAATTGTCCAGCAGGGCCACCCGGTCGGGGTCCGCGCCCACCGCCACCAGGTTTCGGAACGCCTCATCCACCGCCGCCCATGCCATCCCATAGGGATCCCATTCGCCGTACAGCGGGGCCAGGCCCACGCTGAGAGCCACTCCGGGCGCAGAGCCCTCGCCCGCCCCGACCTCCAGAGGGGCCAGGATGGGAGCGTCCCCCGGTCCATGGGAAGCCGCCCCCACCAGGGGCTTGACCGCCGTGGCCCCCTGCACCTCGTGATCGTAGCGGCGGAGGATCTCTTCGCGGCTCCGGATGTTGGGATGGGCCAGCAGCGCGAGCAGGATCTCCCCCAGGTCCTCCGGGGGCGCGATGGGGATGAGCGCCGGCGGGGCGGGAGGGGACCAGCGGGCCTCGAGGATCCGCGGCGGACGTCCGTTATGGAGGAAGTCCAGGTCGAGCTCGCCGACGATCCGGCCCCGGTAGCGCAGGCGCAGCTTCCCCGTGGGCTCGAGGACGCCGATGATCGCGGCCTCCACACCGTGCCGGTTGCAGATCTCCTCAAAACGAGGCCAGCATGCTGGCGGGATGGCCAGCACCATGCGCTCCTGGGATTCGCTCAACCAGATCTCCCATGGCTGCAGACGCGCGTCCCGGAGGGGCACCCGATCCAGGTCGACCTGAGCGCCTAGGTCGCGGGCCATCTCCCCGACGGCCGAGGAGAGGCCGCCTGCCCCGCAATCCCAGACGGCGCGGTAAAGCCCCTCATCCCGGGCCTGAAGGATCACCTCCAGGATCTGCTTCTCCAGGATGGGGTTGGGGATCTGAACCGCTCCGCGGGCGGCAGAGGGGGCCTCGGGATCCAGGCCTGCGCTGGAGAAGGTGGCTCCGCCCAGGCCATCGCGCCCTGTCCGGTTGCCGATCACCACGATCAGATCGCCGGACCGCGGGGCGGCCGCTGACTCCTGATGAGGGAGCAGCCCGAGACAGCCGCAGAACACCAAGGGGTTGGCCGCATATCCCGGATGATAGAACACAGCCCCGCACACGTTCGGGATCCCCATCTTGTTCCCATAATCCTCGATGCCGTGGATGACCCCCTCGGCGATCCGCCGTGGGTGGAGGGCCCCGGGCGGCAGCGCCGAGGCCGGCAGATCCGGCGGGCCGAAACACAGGACATCCAGCAGCGCGATCGGGCGCGCGCCCACTGCGAGGATATCCCGGATCACCCCGCCCACCCCGGTGCTGGCCCCGCCGAAGGGCTCCACGGCGGAGGGATGGTTGTGGGTCTCCACCTTGAGGGCCAGATCCCAGCGCCCATCCAGGGCGATGATCCCCGCGTGGTCCACGAGGGCCGAGCGGAGCCACGGCCGGCCCACCTGCGCGGTCACAGCCCGAATGCAGGTGTCCAGCAAACCATTGATCTCCACCGTCTGAGGGGGAGCGTCCGGCGGAGCGCCGGGAGGCGGGCCGGTGTAACGAATGCGCGCCTTAAAGGTCTTATGGGCGCAATGCTCGCTCCACGTTTGGGCGATGGTCTCCAGCTCGACGTCGGTGGGATCCCGGTCTCGGGCGCGGAAGTAGTCCTGGACCGCCCGCAGCTCCTCTACGCTCAGGGACAAACGGCGGTGCGCGTTTAAAGCGCGGAGGGCCCCCTCGTCTGCCTCCCGTAGGGGGATGATCTCCACCACGACGGGAGCGGGAACCTCGTTATCAAAGGGCGGGGCAACGCAGCGATCGATGGCATAGCGATGGATCAGGGGGTTCGCGCAATGCTCCACCGCCAATCGCTGCAGATCGCGCTCTTCCAGTTCCCCCCATAGACGGAAGATCCAACCCCACGCGGCGCGCTCCAGCCCGATGAAGCCGAGCCGATGGGCCGCACGGATCAGGTTCTCCACCGAGGGATCCCGCAGACCGGGGAGGAGGGTGACTTCGATGCGATGTGCGTCTCTCCCCTCTGGGAGGAAATCCTGGGGTTCGATGGGATCTTCCACTAACAGAATCCGATAGGTTTCAAGGATCGGATCGGCCAGGAGCAGGCGGGCGAGGCGTTCGACTTCGGGGAGAGAGAGGGGGCCCTGCAAGAAGCACACACGATCCCGTTGGCAGGCCCGCAGACGCTCAAGGCCCTGCGCGCGGGCCGCTTGCACCAGCCGGCTGCCCTCCGGGTCCTCCGGCGATCGGCTCTGGATCTCTACCCGGAACCACCTCCGGACCGGACCCGTGGGCAGCGGGGGAACCTCCTCCGTGGGAGCCGCCTCCTGTTCCATCGCGCGGATCCTCCGTGCGGTCCAGGGCACTTTCGGCCCCGGCTCGATCCCGCACCGCTCACCCGGCGATTTTGAATTGAGATTTTAACCTGCTCGATTCATGCTGTCAAGGATGAACGAAACCGGGATGTAGCCTGGGATCGTCGCCAGCTCAAGCATAGAGGGGCGAGGGGATTGCCCTCGCCCCCCACTCGGCAACACGAGGACGTCCTGGGATCCGGGAGAAAACAAGAGGTCTTTTCCTGACCCGCTCAATCGGAACGTTCGACGGCCTTTTGGGAGAGACCCTGCGGCAAGCGGGAGGTCAGGCGCACGCCGGTGAGGGCTTCGACCAAGGCGGGGAGCTGAGCCATCGCTTGGGCGAGGTCCCCGGTGAAGCGGCTGATCCCTCCATGCCCATCCCCAATGAGAATGATCCGCTCCGCCCGCGACAAGGGCTCTGCCAGGGCCTTCGCCAGCGCCGGCAGAATGTCCACCACCATCTGGGCCATGGCCGCCTCGTTGTATTCCCGCCACGCCCCCGCCTTGGCCCGCATGGCCTCCGCTTCCGCCCGGCCGGTGGCCCGGATGCCCTCCGCCTGACCCGCCGCCTCAGCCTCCAGCCGGTAACGCTCCGCATCCGCCAGGGCCAAGATGCGTTGCTTCTCCGCCTCCGCCGGCAGCTCGACTGTTGCCGCGAGCTCCCGCCGCTTGCGCTCGATCTCCTTCTCCTCGATTTCAATGGCCAGCTCCTTCTCCACCCGGCGGACCGCCATCTCCTCCCGCTTGACGGCCTGGGCGACGCGGTGGCGATGCAGCTCGTAGGCCATGTCCGCTTCCGCGCGCCGGGCCTCCCGCTCCCGCCGCGCTTCCTCCACCGCTCGCTCGGCCTCCAGCCGGGCGATGCGGGCCACCCGATCCGCCTCGGCCTCGGCCACGGCCGCCTGCTGACGCACCTGAGCGATCCGCGGCCGGCCAATAGCCTCCAGATAGCCCTGCTCATCGGCGATGTGCCGCACAGTGAGGGAGAGGATGTCCAGGCCCATGCGTTCCAGGTCCTGCCGGGCCGCCTCGCGGACCTGGCGGGCGAACTCCGCCCGGCGCAGGTAGAGGTCCTCCACGCTCATTGTCCCCAGCACTGCCCGCAGATGCCCCTCGATCACCTGCAGGGCCACCCGCCGGATGTCATCTTTAGACTTGGAGAGAAACTGCTCCGCGGCCAGGGCGATGGAGGCCTCGTCGCCCTTCACCTTCACCTGGGCCACGGCGTCCACCACCATGCGCACACCCTGGGCGGTGTAGGCATCCGCGGTCTGGATCTCGATAGTGAGCAGCTCCAGGGAGAGGCGCTGCACCCGCTCGAGGATCGGCCAGACGAAGGCGCCCCCCCGCACCAGGCGGTAGCCCACCACCCGCTTGCGCCCGTCGGGATCGATCACCTTACGCTTGCGGCCGGAGATGATCAGCACCTCGTTCGGGCCGGCCTTGGTGTAGCGCCAGGCCCAGAGGGCGATGAGCCCGACCAGCACCACCAGAGCCAGGACACCTGTCGCCAGCATCATCGCTCACCTCCCCAGATCCGGAAGTGCGCACTCAGCATGTGAAGGCTTCCCCATCCGTTTCATCTCCAGGCGCAACGCCTGGGGGTCCGCCAGGCAGCCGGCCGCACAGAGGGCCTCCCCCACCCGCTGCCGCAGGTCCGCCGGATCGCGGCCCATGAAAACCGTCCATCGATCCTCCTCCGTGTAAACGGCCACCCAACCGTCTTCACGCCGGTAGACTGGTAGGAGGACCGCGCGGAGCTGCGGCCCGGTCGCATAGAACCGAAGCCCGGCGATCGCCTCCGGCAGGGTGCTCACGAGGACCTCCCACGCCGCCGCAGACCAGACCTCCAGGACCAGATCCTCCGGGACGCGAAGCCATCCGCGCTCCAGGCCCCGGGCGGCTACGACTTTCCACAGCGACCAGATCCCCGCTCCATCGCCGGGGGCCGACAGCGGGGCGCCGGCCAGATGCAGGCGCCAGCTGGTCCCGCTCCAGGCCACCGGCAAATAGAAGATGGATCCCTCCATCGGCCGGAAGACGGCGACAGGCGGGACCCATGCCAGCTCCTCCGACAGCACCCGCACCTGGACAGCTCCCACAGGCAGGCCGTATGCATCCGCCACGCGCTGGCGCAGGGTCCCCAGGTCCATCGCCTCCAGGATCGGGCCGTCCGGCTCGTGGACCCGCCATCCCTCTCCCCAGGGATAGATCGGGATCAGCGCGGAATCATGGGGTTCGGAGCGCTGGAGGGCATAGGGGGGAAGCCGGTCTGCGTATTCGAGCGCCCGGAAGACGTCCTCCGCCTGCTCACGGAAATCGGGGATCGCGGTCGCCTCGCAACGGCAACCCCAGATCCGCGCCCGATAGCGCTCCCGGAGCGTCCCATCGATCCGAACCTGCTCGAAGAACACTGGAACCCGAAACCCCCATCCGCCGATCTGTCCCTCCAACACCCCCCAAGGCCCGCCGTTCCGGGAGGAGTGGGGAAGCACGCGAAGATGGAAGAGCCGGTCGTCCACCGATAACCCGACGGGCGATCGAACGGATGGGATGCGGACGACGCGGTTTGCTTCGGCCTTCACCCCCTCGGCCTCAACGCGTAACGCTTCGACTTGGTGCGGGGAGGAGATGGCTCCGTCGCCGTTCGATCGACGGACCTGATAAATCCGGTGCGGGAAGATCCCCCACAGGAGCAGGAAGAAGGCAAACCCCAGGCCTCCGAGGATGACCTCCATCTCCCATCCCATGGCTTCCCCCTTTCACATCGCTTCGACAGGGAGCCGGCGGCCGGAGGGGTAGGCCTCGGCCCCGTGCTCAGTGAGATCCAGGCCGATGCGCTCCTCCTCCGGGCTCACCCGCAATCCGATGGTCTCCCGGATCAGCCAGAAGATCAGGAAGCCTGTCCCCAGGGACCAAGCGGTCACCGCGAGGATGCTGATGAGCTGGGCGACCAGCTGCGCCCATTCCCCTACGATCAGACCCCGCACCCCTCCGTAGGTCCCATCGGCGAAGATCCCTACAGCCAGCAGACCCCACAGGCCGGCGAACCCGTGCACTGCCGAAGCTCCGACCACATCGTCCACGCGGAGGACGCGCTCGACGAAGGCGGAGGCGCCGATCATCACCAGGGCCGCGATCCCCCCGATGAGCACCGCCGCCCATGGGGCCACGTAGGCGCACGGGGCGGTGATCCCCACCAAGCCAGCGAGGGCCCCGTTGCACGCCAGGGCGAGATCCAGCTGGCCGGTGCGGAAGAAGCCGAAGTAAATCGCCACCACCGCCCCGGCGGCCCCGGCCAGGAAGGTGTTGACCGCGATCATGGCGATCCGAAGATCGGTCGCCGCCAGGGTGGAGCCGGGATTGAATCCGAACCAGCCGAAGAACAGGATGAAGGTGCCCAGGGTCACCAGGGTCAGGCTGTGCCCCGGGATCACGTTGGGCGTGCCGTCGCGATTGAAGCGGCCCAGGCGGGGGCCGACCATGGCCGCTCCCATCAGGGCTACGAACCCGCCCACCGCGTGCACCACCCTGGATCCGGCGAAATCCCGTGCCCCTATCCCTTCCCCCAGGGACGGCAGGTGAGCGGAGAGATTCCCCAGCCAGCCTCCGCCCCACACCCAGTGGCCGTAAATGGGATAGATCAGCGCGGAGATGAGGAAGCTATAGGCCAGATAGGCCGTAGTGCGGGTCCGCTCCGCCATGGCGCCGGAGACGATGGTGGCCGCCGTGGCAGCGAAGACCATCTGGAAGAACCAGAGCATGGCGGTCTGATCCTGGTAAGCAGATCCAGCGAGGAAGAAGCCGGAGAGGCCGATGAGCGGCGTGCCGCGCTCCAGACCGGGGGCCAGGCTGGACCCTCCGAACATCAACGCGAACCCGAAGGCCCAGAACGCCAGCCCTCCGATCATGGCATCCATGAGGTTTTTGGTCAGAACCGCAACGACGTTTTTCGTGCGGGAGAACCCGGCTTCTACATCGCAAACCCGGCCTGCATGAAGAACACCAGGAAAGCGGCGATCAGCGTCCAAGCGAAGTTGATCGCACGGCCCAGCTCCTCCTTCACGGCCTCTACGGCTTCGTTCTCCGGGCCGGATCCCTGCGCCAGCGCCGGGGAGTGCAGCGCAATCGCGGTCAGAACGGTTATGATCAACGCGATGACTACCCGTCGACGCCACCCATGCATCGGAACACCTCCTTCGCCTCGGTTTCTCCAAACCCCGTTCAACGCCGGGATGCTTGCAGGCGAGCGATGTCTTCCCCCATCCCCCGGGACGCCGGGGCCCCGGGGTTCCAGATCCTGAGCGGGAAGGGCCAGGGGCCCTCCAGGAAGGTCAGACGGAGCAGGATGGGCGTCAGCACGGTGGTGAACATCGTCATCAGGAGGATATCCGTATAAAGCCCTGGCCCCAGGATCCCCATCTGGCGGCCCAACGTCGCGATCACCAGGGCCACTTCCCCTCGGGAGACCATCCCAGCACCCACCTGAAGCGCCTCCCGGGGAGTCAGCCCACCCAGCCATGCGCCGAACCCGCCTCCCAGCCCCTTGCTCAGCACCGCCAGAAGGAGCAGCGCCATCCCGAAAAGGGATAACATCCCCCGGTCCAGAGGCTGCGCTTCCAGGCCCACGGCCACAAAGAAGATTGGGATCAACAAGCCATCCCCCAGGGTCTGGACCCCCTGGGGGATGTGCTCCTGCAGCGGCGTGCGGGCGATCCACAGCCCGGTTAGATAAGCGCCGGTGATGGCCGCCACCCCGCCCCATGCCGCGGCGGCCCAGCTCATCCCCATCACCAGCGCCACCACCAGGGCCAGCCCACCTTCATTCGGATAACGCCGGGCGATCCAGCGGGCGATCGGAGGGAGAAGCCAGCGGCCGATCCCGAAGGAGAGGATCAGGAACCCAATCATCCGCAACAGCGAGGGCAGCGGTTGCCCCAGCCCGACCAGCCCCGTCACGATGGCCAGCAACCCCATCGCCAGGATGTCGTCCATGACGGCGGCACCCAGGATCGTCATCCCCACCCGGCTCTGCGCGCATCCAAGATCCGAAGGGTCCGCACGGAGAGGCCCACGCTGGTGGCAGTGAGGGCGGCTCCAAGGAAGAGCCCTTCACGCCATGAGAGCCCCGCGAGGAGCCCCAGGGCCAGCGCGCTGATGAAAGGCAAGAGCACACCACCCAGGGCCGCCATCAGTGCCCCTCGTCCCGTCTCCCGTAGACCGTGAGGATCCGTCTCCAGACCGGTCAGGAACATGAGGAGCAACACCCCGAGCAGGGCCGCGGCCCGGAGCTCCTCCCCGGGATGGAGCCAGCCCAGGCCAGCCGGACCCAAGAGGAGCCCCGCCAGAAGTTCCCCGAACACCGGCGGCAGCCCCAGGCGCGCGCAAAGCTCTCCTCCCAATCGAGCGCTGAGGAGGATGAGCGCCAGCGTGGGCAGGATCGAGAGCTCCTTCATGCCTCTCCCTCCGGCCACCGGTTTGCGCCGATTGTAAGGAAAGCCAGGGAAGTTTCGCTACGGTCGGGAGGAACGAAAACCGTGGGGCCGGTTTTGGGCAGGGCGCACAAATCCGCTGTCGGACGGAGGTCCGGAGAGGGAGATTCGGGGGAAAAGCGGGGGTGGACACGGAGGGCGCCCACCCCTGGTTGCCTCAATACACGTGGAAATACCGCTCGATCTCCCAGGCGCTGACGTGGCGGCAGTAGGCCTCCCATTCCAGCCGCTTGGCCTCGAGGAAGCGCTCGGCCGCCAGCGGGCCCAGGGCCTCCTGGATTACCTCGTCGGCCTCTAAGGCCTCCAAGGCCTCCCCCAGGGTGGCCGGCAGGCGCTGGATCCCCCGCGCCTCCAGCTCCGCCGCCTCCATCGGGAACAGCTCCTCCTCCACCGGCGGCGGGAGCGGCAGCCGTCGCTCGATGCCATCCAGGCCGGCCGCCAGCATGGCCGCGAAGGCCAGATAAGGGTTGCAGGCGGGATCGATGCTCCGCAACTCGATGCGCGTGGATTGATAGCGCCCGGGCTTGATGGCCGGGATGCGGATGAGGGCGGAGCGGTTGATGCGGGCCCAGCTGACGTACGGCGGCGCCTCGAAGCCCCCCAGCAGCCGCTTGTAGGAGTTGACCAGCGGGCAGAGCACCGCGCACATCCCCCGGGCGTGGGCGATCTGCCCCGCCAGGAAGGCCTTGGCCAGGGGCGAAAGGCCGTAATCGTCCTCCGGATCCGCGAAGGCGTTCCCCCCATCCTCCCGGCGGAGCAGGCTCTGATGGGTGTGCATCCCGGACCCCGCCCGTCCCTCCAGGGGCTTGGGCATGAAGGTGGCGTGAAGGCCGTGGGCCTGGGCGATGTGCTTGATGACCAGCCGGGCGGTGACGAGGTAATCGGCCATGCGCAGGGCGTCCGCCGGTTGGAAGTCGATCTCGTGCTGGCCGGGGGAGATCTCGTGATGGCCCGGCCCGGCCGGGATCCCCAGGGCCCGCAGGGTCTCCACCATCTCGCAGCGGACCCGGTAAGCCAGATCCGTGGCCAGATCGAAGTAGCCGATCTCATCGTGGGGGGCGGGGGCGAACCGCTCCCCCTCGGCGCGGAAGAGGTAGAACTCCAGCTCGGGGCTCACCACGTAGGTGTAGCCCATGCGGGCCGCCCGCTCCATCACCCGGGCCAGCACCGCCCGGGGATCCCCGGCGAAGCGCTCCCCCCGCCGGTTCACCACCCAGCAGATCACATGGGCCGTCGTCCCCTGCCCCCGGGTCCAGGGCAGGATGGTGAACGTGCTGAGGTCCGGCTTGAGATAGAGATCCGACTCCGCCACCCGGGCGAACCCCTCGATGGCCGATCCGTCAAACCACTTCCCAGTCTCGATGGCCTCGGGAAGATCTTCCAGGGGGATCGTCACCCCCTTCGGCGCCCCGAGGATATCGGTGAAACGCAGAATGACAAACCGGACGCCCGCTTGGCGGGCTTCCTCAAGCACGCGGTTCGGATCCACTGCCGGGCTGTGCATGGGACCTCCTCAACATGGGTCGGATTTTGAGGGCCAGCTGCAATCGGAAACAATCCTCCCAGCGTCGCAAATCCATCCCGGTGATCTCCTGGATCCGCCGGAGCCGATAGGCCAGGGAGTTGCGGTGCAGGAACAGGCGCTCGGCCGCGCGCTGCAGGTTCCCATCGCAGGCGAAGAAGGCCTCCAACGTGGGGATCAGCTCGGCGTGATGCTCCCGGTCATATCGCTCCAGAGGGCCGAGGACCTGCTCGTAGAACTCCTCCAGGAGCTCGCTCTCCCGCAGGGGGTAAAGGATGCGGTAGACGTCAAGCCGCGCGTAGGCCAGGGTGCGGTCCCCCCCCAGCAGGGCCTCCACCATCTGCACGGATTGGACCGCCTCGCGGAAGGAACGGGCCAGGCCGGCGGGGCCGGCGTAGACCCCGCCCACCCCAGCCGCCAAGCGCGAGAGGCCCAGGGCGCGGGCCAGCTCCGCCCGCAGGCCCTCCACCACGGCCTCCGGATCCGCCTCCCCACCCGGAGGCGGGAACACGAAGGCAATCCCCTCGGCCATCGGCTGGACCCGACAGCGGGGGAAGCGGGTGGTGAGGCGGCGGATGGCCTCGGTGAGGCGCTCCGCGTTCCCCTCCGCCTCCGGTGCCCGGAACACGGCCACCGCCGCCGGCTCCTCGATGGGCTCGTTGAGGATGCGGGCCCGACGGCGGGCCTCCGCCTCCGGGAGCTCCCCGCGCAACACCTGGGCCAGGAACTCCCCCCGGACCCGGGCCTCCGCCGACCACAGCGAACGTTCCCGGATCAGCACCAAAGCGCAGGCCGCGGCCGCCTGGGCCACCGCCAGACGGTCCCGCTCGGTGATCCTCCCGGTAGTCCCGAGCAGACAGATCGCTCCGACCGGCCGCCGCTCTAAGAGCACCGCCCCGGCCAGGCAGATCCGCCCCGCGGCATCCGGCCCGAACAGGGCCACCGGGGGCTCCCCTCCTTCCTCCCGCAGGGGCAGGCGCCGCAGCCAAGCCCGACGCTCCGGGATGCCCGGCGGGGGCTCCGGGGGCCCGGGGAGGTCCGGCCACGGGCTCCCCTCGGCGTCCTCCAGCCACGTCCGTTTTCCTGTCGCTTCCTCCAACGCCCGCAGGATGGCCGGGAGCCCCTCGCCGGTCAGGGCCGCCTGCTGGAACCGGCGCTGGAGCTCCCGCTCGATCTCATAGAGGGCCTCCCGGCGGGCCGTGATGAAGCGGGCGATCTGATTGGCCAGGTCCGCCAGGCTGATCCCTTCCGGCAACGCCAAGAGCGGAAGGCCCGCCTCATCGGCCAGCGGGCCCCAGTCCTCCGGGGCCGGCCCGACCACCGCCAGTCCGGCCGCCTCCCGCTCCAGGGCCACCTCTAGGAGGGCGGGGAACGAGAGGGGGGGCTCCCGCATGAAGAGCAGGTCGACCGAGAAGAGGAGGAGGTCCCCGCGCTGGATCGCCGTCCGCGCGGGGAGGGTGCGGAGCAAGGTGGCCCACGTCACCTCGCGGTCCATCCCGTCCCGGCCGCCGAGCACCCGCGTCCCCGACGGCAGGGTGGTCTCCACCAGCTCCCGTAACGGAACCCCACGCATAGACCGTTCGTTCTTCTCCATCGAATAAAGAAAGGAGATCCATCTACATCCGGTTCACGAAGCCGGACTCGCCCTTCACCTTCGTGCCCACAAAGAGATCCCGAAAGGTGGAGAAGAACGCCTTCTCCTTGCTCACTGCTATCTCCTGTTCCTGCCGGGGGTGAAGCCATGAGGAACGCCGGAAGACTCCCGTTTCAAGCGCCGCGACCATTGGTATTATAGCCGCGGCCGTCCTCCGGAGGCCCGAGCGACGGGGTGAGACCTTAGGGAGAGCCGAACAGACGCCGCTCCACCTGATCCCAGGCCGCTTCCAGTTCCGGCAACGGTGTATCCTCCCCAGTCAGCCGTCGTTCAGCGGCCTGCCGCTCCAACGGGATGAGCGTCTCCCGAGCGGCCCGGAGCATCTCCTGCAGCGCCGCCCGCACCGCCGCCGGATCCCCCTGCAGGGCCCGCTCAGAACGGGCGAAGGCATCCGCGTAATCGAAGGCACCCCGGAAGAACTCCTCCAGCCGGGCCTCTAAGGCTGACCCTGCTTCCGGGGATCGAAGCTCCCCCAACAACGGGCAAAGGTCCTCCCCCGGGATCAGGTCCGCGCAACCGAGCTCCCGGGGCGAGGGCGGACGCCAGGCAGTGACGGCCGCCCGCAACAGGCCCCACTCCAGAGCCAGATAATACCGGGCCCAGCGCGGAGGCGGATCCTCCATGCGGGGCCGAGGAAGCGGGACCACCGTAGTGCGTGCCGACAAGGGGATCCTCCGGAACCGCTGAGGAAGGATCTGCAGGACCGCTCGCAGGCGTGCCCGGTGTGCCTGATCCGGGGATCGAGCCATCGCCAAGATCACCAACGATGCCGTCTGCTCCGGCCGCTGGGCATATCCCCCCAGGATGTTCGCCACATACGGCGCATCGATCCCCCGCTCCTCCTTCAGACGGGCCGCCTCCTCCACCACCCGCTCCGTCAGCGAAGGCCGGATCCCCCGCAAGCATCCGCCGGGATCCGAAACCATCTCCCCACATGCGAGGGCCTGAGGCATCCACGCGGACCACGCCGCCGGAAAGGCCGCCTCCCACAACGCCTGGAAGGGGATCCCCTCCAGGGGGGAGGAAGATGGCGTCGGGGATGGGTGAAAGCGACACCCACCGATCAGCAGAAGCGTTCCCAACAACCCCCACCTCATCACTTTCGACATCGACCTCCTCCTGAAGCACTCTGAATCGCCGTCCGGCCCGGATGTCCTCCATGGTATTCGGTTCGGGGATCCAATGGAGCCGACACAAGAAGCACGAGCCGTCGCGTCCCTCCGGGGAAAACTGGAAGGCTGCGCGCCAGGCCGCTCCCTTGCCTTTTCCCTCCGAAGAAGGCAATATTGCTTTTTTAGAAGATAGAGTGGTGCGGGATGCGCAGCCGGGCGGGTGGCGCGACGAAGGAGGCAGCGATGCAACCCTGGGCGTATCCGTTGGACCTCCCTCGGATCCGATCCTGGTGGCAGCGGTTCGTGGAGCGCCGGGAGCTGAACCCGGCCCTGGACCCGCTGGTGGCGGCCCCGTGGGCGCGATGCGCTCCTCGCATGAACCCCCAAGCCCCCCCAGCCCTTCCCTGTCTGGATGAGGGAACCCTGGAGCGGGTGCGGCTCACCCTCTTTGATCTGATCGCCACCGCCCGACCGCTGATGGAGGATCTCCATCAGTTCACCGAGGGCTCGGGGCTGGCCATCGCCCTCTTCGACCCCGCCGCGTGCGTGCTGGACGTCCTGGGGGACGCGGGGATCGTCCGCGCGGCGGAGGCGGTGGGGCTACGACCCGGGGTTTATTGGAGCGAGGGCCACGTGGGCACCAACGCCTTCGCCCTCGCTCTCCTGGAGCGCACCCCCGTGCAGGTCGTCGGAGCCGAACATTTCGTTGCCCTCTATCATGACTGGGTGACCACGGCCGCTCCTATTTACGGCCTGGACGGTCAGCCCCTGGGGGCGATCGGCGTGATGGCGCCGGTGGAACGTGCCCAGCCAGACACCCTGGGGATGGTGATGGCCGCCGCCCGGGCCATCGAGAACCAGCTCCAGGCCGCAGAGAACCTTCAGGAGAGCCATCAGTATCTCGCTGAGCTCCAGGCCATCCTGGAAGCCATCGATCAGGTGGTGATGGTCCTGAACACCCGGGGGGAGATCGTCCGCCTCAACCGCACGGCGGCCCGCGTGCTGGGCCTGGATCCCTCCGGGATCCTGGGACGCCCGCTGAGCAGCCACATCCAGCTCCCCCCTGCCCTCCAGAACGCTCTCATGGACCCCCAGGTCCACCTGGAGACCGAGGCCGCGCTGCTCATCGATGGGGCACCCCTGGAAGGCTGGCTGACCCTCCACGCCGTTGCGGAAGGCCGGCATCATCTGGGGTGTGTGCTCACCTTCCGCCGGAGCGAGCAGATCCACCGCATGGTCGCCCGACTGGTGGGGGCGCAGGCGCTGATGACCCTGGCCGACATCCCCGGCCGTTCCCGGGCCATCCAGCAGGTCCGCCAGCAAGCGCGGGCGGCGGCGCGCACCAGCCTCCCGGTCCTCCTGCACGGGGAGCCGGGGACCGGCAAGGGGGTGCTCGCCCGGGCCATCCACAACGCCAGCACCCGGGCCAGCGGGCCTTTCATCGCCGTCTCATGTCGAGCCATCCCGCGGGAGCTGCTGGCGATGGAACTGCTGGGCGTGGAGGGCGGGACTTTTCGGAACGGGCCGTCGGAAGGGCGGCCGGGGAAGTTCGAGCTGGCCCACGGCGGAACCCTCTATCTGGACGAGATCGAGGCGCTGCCGCTGGAGCTGCAGGCCGCCATCCAGCGCATCCTGGAGACGGGGGAGGTGATGCGCCTGGGCGGCCTGCGCCCCATCCCGGTGGACGTGCGTCTGATCGCCTCCTCCTCGGCTCCCCTGGAGCAGCTGGTGGCGGAAGGGCACTTCCGGGCCGATCTCTATCACCTCCTCGCCAGCATGGCCATTCACATCCCGCCCCTGCGGGAGCGGCCGGAGGACATCCCGCTCATCGCGGAGGCGGTGTTCCGCCGCCTGCGCCGCGGATCCGGGCGAACGTATCGGCTCACCGAGGCGGCCCTGCAACAGCTGAAAGCCTATCCGTGGCCGGGGAACGTGCGGGAGCTGGAGCACGTCCTGGAGCGGGCTGCGGCGTTGAGCGAGGACGGATGGATCGACGTCATCCACCTCCCGGAACGGATCGTGGGCGGAACGGACCCGGAGCGCCCGCCGGATTCCGTCCGACCCGTGGAGGAGCTGGAACGGGAGGCGATCCTGCGGGCTGCGATCCGGTATCGTGGGCGTGTGGGGGCGATGGCGGCCGCCCTGGGCCTCAGCCGCACCACCCTGTGGCGCCGCCTGAAGCGCTACGGCATCGACCCGGCCGCCTTCCGGGACCGCAAGGAGAAAGCGAAAGGTAGGGGCGAAAAGTCTTTCGCCCCTACCCGGTGATGGACACCTGTCGGAAGCGAAGGCCCTGGCTATGGAACGGTGTCGCCGTAAGCCGAAATTCATTTCGGCGGCCATGCGGAGCCGCGACCTGCGCCTCGCAAAATCGAAGGGGAGGAGCGGGGCGAAGGTCTCTTGCTGGAAGCGAAGACCTTTAAGGGTGGGATGAGGTCATCTTTGGCCGAAATAAATTTCGGGATCCGCCCTTCGAGGCGTTCCCGCCTCCACCCTGCTGGAGGGAGCATCGCCTTCGATGACTCGCTGGCTCCTCATGCTGATTTCGGGGCTTTACCTCATCCTGGCCTGGAACTTCGCACGGCAGACGCCGCCGTGGCAGGTGCCGGATGAGCCCGCGCATTACAACTACATCCGCTTCATCGCGACGGCCGGCCGCCTGCCTGTCCTCCGGCCGGGGGATTACGATCAGGAATACCTGAGCGCCATCGTCTCCAGAGGCTTCCCGCCGGAGCTTCCCATCGATCCCCTGCGTTACGAGTTCCACCAGCCCCCGCTTTACTACCTGCTGGCCGCTCCCCTTTTTTTGCTCTTCGGAGGCCAGCTCTTCCCCCTTCGCTTGTTTTCGGCCTCCCTGGGCCTTCTTCAGGTCCTCCTGGCTTTCGCCGCAACCCGTCGCCTGTTCCCGGAACGGCCAACCTGGGCGCTGGGGGTGGCGGCGGTCTTCGCCTTCCTGCCCCAGCACGTGGCGATGAACAGCGGGGTGAACAACGACGCCCTGGCGGAGGCCCTGATCCTGGGGCTCTGGGTGCAGCTGGCGAAGGAGCTTCAAGGCCATCGCCCGCGCACGGCGTGGATCGGGGGCCTGCTCTTAGGGGCCGGCTTCCTGACCAAGACCACCGTCTACCCGATGGCGCTGGTGGTCCTGGTCGCCGTGGGGGTGCGGATCGCTGCGGATCGCGCCCCGCGGGCGGAGGCGATGCGACGCCTGGCGCGCTGGCTGCTCCCCGCCCTCCTCCTGGGAGGGATCTGGTGGGCGCGCAACGCCCTCACCTATGGCTGGCCGGATCTGCTGGGGCTGCAACGGCACGATCGCGTGGTGGTCGGGCAGCCGCGGACGGCAGAATGGATCGCCCGTTACGGGCTGGCGGCGACCCTGGATCGCTTCCGCGCGTTCACCTTCCAGAGCTTCTGGGGGCAGTTCGGCTGGATGGGGGTGGTGCTGGAGGCCCGATGGTATCTTCTCTTCGCCTGGCTGACTGTGCTGGGGCTGCTGGGCCTGGCCCTGCACCTGGGGCGGGAGGGCCGGCGCTCTCCGGTCTGGGGATGGCCCGGGCGGCTTCTGGCGTTTCACCTGCTGCTCACCGCCGCCGCTTACATCGGGTATAACCTCTCCTTCGTCCAGCATCAGGGGCGCTATCTCTTCCCGGCCCTGCTCCCCATCGCCCTGGGCCTCACCGTGGGGTGGCTCGCGTGGCTGGAGCGGCCCGCGGCGGATGGGCTGGCCGGGGCCTGCGGCCTGGGGATCCTGATCCTGGGGCTCGCGGGGATCCTTGGAAGGGATCTTCCGGCCTTCCCCATCCTCCTGATGATCGGGACTGGGCTAGTCACTCAGATAGCGTCGCGATTCCCTGCCCTCCGCCCCGCCCTGGCCCTACTCGCTTGCCTCGGCGCCTTCGCCCTCGATCTCTACCTCGCCCTCCGGGTAATCCCCTCGGCGTTTTGAAACGAACACGGCTTAGCGCACATCACTCTTCCAACACCCGATAGGTGGCGTCGATGACCTCGCCGCTCCGGGTGGGGGGACGCTCGGCCGGCGGGGCCAGATCCAGCAACACGCGAAGGGCCAGCAACGCGAGAACCAGGTCATCCAGAGAGCCCAGGCCGGGGATCATCAGATCGGGCATGAAATCGATGGGAGAGAGGATATACAGCAACACCAACAGGGGGAGCGCCTTGACCCAACCCGGCGTCCGGGGATCCCGCCACAATCGCCAGATCCGCCACAGATCCCGTATGATCCGCCCCCAGGATCCTCCACGGCCCATCCTTTCACCTCCTGCGCACCTCGGAAACCGAAGGGGCTGGAGGCGCCTCTCCAGCCCCTGGGACCGACTTCTGTAGTTGGGAGATTACGTCTGGGTTCGGTCACTCCTCTGCGGCCAGGCGCACCACCATCTTGAAGATATCAGACTCGGTGATGATCCCCACCACACGGCCGTCCTCCACCACCGGGAGGCCGCCGATCTTGTGCTCCAGCATGAGGCGCGCCGCCTCATAGATCGGCGTGTCCGGCGTGACGGTGATGACCTTGCGGGTCATGATCTTATCGACGGTGAGGCGAGCGAGGAGGTAGTTCAGCTCGAAGATGCTGAGGGAAGTGGCATCCGAAGGCGAAGCCTCCCGCACATCCCCCAGCGTGACGATCCCCACCAGATGCCCGTTCTCATCCACCACCGGCAGACGGCGGATGCGCTTCTCCTTCATGATCTGATGGGCTTCGGGCAGGGTCGTGCGCGGGGAGATGGTGATCGGATTCGGGGTCATCCAGTCCCGCACCTTGTATTGCTTGAGGACGCTGGCCATGGGAAACCTCCGGGCGCAGGATGTCCGTAATCAGTATAACACGATCTGGAAAAGAGGCGGCACAGGCATCAAAAACAGAAGGGCAGTGTCAAGCAGGTTTCGGGTTATGGGATCCGTCCCTCCGCTTTCCGACCTCGAAACGCATCGCTCAGGAGGATGGGGGAGAGACATCCGCCGGGGAGGGATGGTAATGGCCTTCGATCCAAAGCTCGCCGTGCGGGCCCCGCTCTTTCTTCCAGATGGGAACGATCTCCTTCAGGCGGTCGATGCCGTAGCGGGCCGCTTCGAAGATCCCCTCATGGCGATGCCCCGCGGAAACGGCCACCGCCACGGTGACCTCCCCCACCGCCATGCGTCCGATCCGCTGGACCAGGGCGATGCCGCAGGCCAGCGGCCAGCGGGCCCGGATCTCCGCCAGGACCTGGCGCATCTTGGCCTCGGCCATGGGGCGATACGCCTCATACTCCAGGGCCTCCACCTGCCGGTCGCCCTCCTCCCCGCGCACCACCCCGACGAACAGCGCCACCGCGCCGGTTCGGGGGGTGGTCACCGCTCGCACCAGCGCGTTCAGATCGATGGGCTCCGCGGTCAGCGCGATGACCTCCGGCGGTTCGGGATCCTCCCCGCCCCCGCTCACCGGCGGGAACAGGGCCACCTCGTCCCCGGGCCGGACGTCATCTTCCGGGAACGCGAACTCGTGGTTGATCGCCACGACGGTGGAGGGCAGGTAAGGCTGAAGGCTGGGGTAGGCCTCAGCCACCGCGCGCAGCAGATCAGCCACGGAGGCCCCATCCGGGAGCCGCACGGTGATCACCTCTCGGCCGGCGCGATCCTTCAACGTGGCGAACAGGCGCACCTGCACTTCCATCTCCATGGCGGGCCTCCCCCTCACGGTTCCAGGACGAGATCGCCGCTTCGTCCCCCGTGCTTTTCGATCAGGCGGATGTTGGTCAGGCGCATGCGCCGATCCAGCGCCTTGGCCATGTCGTAGATCGTCAGGGCCGCCACCGCCACCGCCGTGAGCGCCTCCATCTCCACGCCGGTGCGGGCCACCGTCTCCACCTGCGCGGTGATCTCCACCCAGGGAAGGGGATGCGCCTCATCGGGATCGTGAAGGGCGAAATCCACCTGAACCCGGGTGATGGGCAGGGGATGGCACAGGGGGATGAGATCGGGGGTGCGCTTGGCGGCCATGATGCCCGCGATGCGCGCCGCCGCCAGCACATCCCCCTTGGGGAGACTCCCCTCCCGGATGGCGGCCATGGTCTCCGGAGCCATCCAGACCTCTCCCCGGGCGACCGCCACCCGGTGGGTCTCCGGCTTCTCCCCGACGTCCACCATCCGCGCCCGGCCGTGCTCGTCCAGATGCGTGAGCATGGCATCCCCCGGTTTAAAAATCCACCATCTTCCCCTCGTAGGCATACAGCAGCAGGTGCTCCACCTCCTCCGCCGTGGGGGACCTCGGGTTGGTCAGCGTGCTGGGGTCCTCCAGGGCGTATTCCACCAGAGTGGGGAGATCGGCCTCGAAGTCGTCCCTCGGGATCCCGCAGGCGGCGACGGTCTGAGGCTGCTCCAGGGTTTCGAGCAGCTCCAGGACAGTCCGGGAGAGCTGGAAAGCCGCCTCGGGGCCGTTGGGGCTCGGCCGTCCGATGGCCTGGAGGAGGTGGGCGTAACGATCCGCAGCCACCCGGGCGTTGAACTCGATCACATAGGGGAGGAAGAGTCCCACCGCCCGGCCGTGGGGGATGTCGAAGCGGGCGCCCAGGGCGTGGCCCAGGCTGTGGGCCAGGCCCACCATGGCGTTCCCGAAGCCGATGCCAGCCATCGTGGCCGCCAGGTGCATATGGGCGCGGGCCTCGGGATCCCGGGCGCCGTCCCGGTAGGCGCGAGGAAGGTAAGCGAAGATCAGGCGGGCCGCGTGCAGGCACATCGCATCGCTGAACGGGTTCCGCCAGGTGCTGACGTAGCCCTCCAGGGCGTGGCTCAGGGCGTCCATCCCGGTGTCTGCGGTCAGGCGGGGCGGCAGATCCATGGCCATCGCGGGGTCCACGATGGCGATATCCGGCATGTTCTCCCGGGAGCCCACGCCCAGCTTGCGCCGGGCTCGCGGATCCGTGAGGACGATGGCCCAGGTGGCCTCCGAACCGGTGCCGCTGGTGGTGGGGATGGCGACGAGGCGGGCGCGACGCCGCAGGCCCAGCGGCTCCATCGGGCTGATGGCCAATGGGTCGAGGTCCGGCCGTTCGAAGAGCACCCAGATCGCCTTGGCGGCGTCGATCACGGAGCCCCCTCCCACGGCCACGATCCAATCTGGGTTGAAGGCCCGGATCACATCAGCTCCGATGCGGACCAGGTCGACGGTCGGGTTGGGCTCCACCATGTCGAACACGTGGACCTCCATCCCGGCCCGGCGCAGGTGCTCCTCGACCTGCCGGACCAGGCCCAGGCGCCGCAGCTGGGCGTCGGTGATCACGAAGGCCCGCTGTCCCCTCAGCTCCTCCAGATAGAAGAGGGCGTCCTCACCGAAGACGATCTCCGGGGTCTTGAAGAACCACATCAGTCTCCACCCTCATGCGCTGCGCATGGGGAAAACGCTTTGAAGCCCTTTCAGGCGATGAAGTCAGTAGGCACGCGGGTGCAGCAAAGCACCAGCTCCTTGGCCGCCCGCACGTTCCGCATGATGTTCACCATGTTCCCTTTCAGCTTGATGCGGCCGGTGACCAGCGCCTGGATGGGATCCAGCTTCCCCTGGATGACCTGCTTCCACACGGAGTAGGGGGCGGACATCCGGTAAGCCGGGTTGCGGGTTGATTCATCTGTGACCTCGAAGGCCTCGCGGCACCGCCCGTGCCAGAGGTCCATATACAGCACGACGGGCTTCGTCAGGGGGCCTTCGGGCTCCACGACGAAGTAGAAATCACCCTCCCAGTTCTTCGCGGCCTCGGCGTAGCCCGGGCTGCGGTTGACCTCCTCCATCAAGGCCTTGATCCACGCGTCGGAGGGAAAGGGGATCCCCATCGCGAGCCTCCTGGTGTTCGGCGATCCCAAGACTACGGAACCTGCCTTCGGCTCAATGCCTCATGCCTTCTCCTTCGCGGCCTCCCGCTCCCGCCGCGCCTGCTCGATGATGGTCTGGGCGATGTGATGAGGGACCTCCTCGTAGTGGCTGAAGGTCATGCGGAACACGCCGCGGCCCTGGGTCAGGGAGCGCAGCTGGGTGGCGTAGCGCTGCATCTCCGCCAGAGGGGCCAGGGCGATGATGACGCTCTTGTCGCCCTGCTGCTCGATGCCCTGCACCCGGGCCCGGCGCGTGTTGAGGTCGCTGATCACGTCCCCCGTGAACTGCTCCGGCACGATGATGGTGAACTGCATGATCGGCTCCAGGAGGACGGGGCCGGCCTGCTGGAAGGCCAGCTTGAACGCCTCGCGCCCGGCGATCTGGAAGGAGATGTCGTTGGAGTCCACCGGGTGCTCCTTGCCGTCGTAGACGGCCACGCGCAGATCCACGATGGGGTAGCCGGCCAGCAGCCCCTGCTCCATCACGCTCCGGATGCCCTTCTCGATGGAGGGGGCGAAGTTGGAGGAGATCGCCCCGCCGAAGACCTCCCAGACGTATTCGAAGCCGCCGTCCCGCGGCAGGGGCTCGATGCGCAGGTGAACCTCGCCGAACTGCCCGGCCCCGCCGGTCTGCTTCTTGTGGCGATACTGGGCCCGGGCCACCTTGGTGATCGTCTCCCGGTAAGGCACCTTGGGGACGCTGGTCACGATCTCCACGCCGAACTTGGTCGCCGCCCGACGGACGGCCACGTCGATATGGGCATCCCCCATGCCCTCCAGGATGGTCTGATGGGTGGAGGGCTCCTGGCGGAGATGGAGGGTGGGATCCTCCTCGCACAGGCGCTGGAGGGTCGGGATGAGTTTGGCGGAGTCGGCCTTCGTCTTCGGCTCCACCGCCACCGCATAGAGCGGCGTGGGATAGACAGGCGGGGCGATGCGCACTGGATGGCTGCGATCGCAGAGGGTGTCCCCGTGGCCCGTCACGTTCAGCTTGGGGACTGCCCCGATGTCCCCGGCGACCAGCTCCGGAACCGGGATCTGCTCCTTGCCCCGCATCACGAAGATCTGGGCCAGCCGCTCGTCCTGTCCCTTGTTCGCGTTGAAGAGATGGGAGTTGGAGCGAACGGTCCCCCGGAAAACGCGGAAGTAGGCCAGTTTCCCGACGAAGGGATCCGCCGTGATCTTGAACACATAGGCCACGGTCGGCCCGGCCGGATCCGGCTGAATGGCTTCCGGCTGCCCGTTGGAGACCGGCACCGCCTCAATCGGCTTCGCCTCCAGGGGCGAGGGAGCCAGCTGGACCAGCAGGTCCAGCAGGGGGCCGATACCGATGGTTGAGAAGCCGGCCACACAGACCACCGGGACGATGCGTCCGGTCAGGAAGCCGGCCTTCAGGCCCCGCCGGATCTCCTCCTCCGTCAGCTCGCCGCCCTCCAGGTATTTCACGATCAGCTCATCATCGGATTCGGCAGCGGCCTCCATCAGGCGCATCCGGGCCTCCTCCGCCTCCTCCCGCAACGCCGGCGGGATCTCCCCGGCCTCCCCGCGGGGGCCCCGGCGCGCTTTCATGGCGATGAGATCCACCACCCCTTCGAAGGCTGCCTGGCTGCCGATGGGGAGCTGGATCGGGACGAAGTTCGCCTTGAAGGCCCGCTGCAGGCTCTCCAGGGCTCGCTCGTAGTTCGCGTTCTCCCGATCCATCTTGTTGATCACCGCGATGCGGGGCAGGCCTCGCTCCTCCAGGGCCGCCCACGCCTGCTCAGTGCCCACCTCCACACCCGCCACGCTATCCACCACCACCAGCGCGCAATCCGCCACATGCACCGCGCTCTTCATCTCGCCCACGAAATCCAGATATCCGGGAGCGTCCAGGAAGTTGAGCTTGTGGTCAGACCATTCGATGGGGATCAGGGAGGTGTAGATGGAGAGGCGGCGACGGATCTCTTCCTCATCGAAATCGGAGACGGTGTTGCCTTCCTCCACGCGGCCCATGCGGGTGGTCGCCCCGCTGATGAACAGCATCGCCTCTGTCAGGGTGGTCTTGCCGGATCCGTTGTGGCCGACCAGCACGATGTTCCGCAGGTTCTCTGTGCGATACGTCTTCATCGTGCCTCCCCCTCTGTTAGAGGATGTCCCCGATCCGCCCTCGAGGCGGAAGGTTTCTCACCGCCTCCTGCTTTTTCCGGCCTCCGTCCGTTCCTTCCGCGCCGGCGAAGTCTGATCCCTGAGCCAATGAGCGCGCGTTCAGAGGAGACCTTTCCACAGCCCATCTATAGTTTAACCCAGAGCGCCATCCCCGGGGTTCCACTGCCCCCAGCCGGGCCCTTTCGGGACCGCTCTCAATTCCGTCCATCCGCTTCCTGCAACCGGCGAAGCAGACGGGTCTCCAGGTCCTCCTCCAGCTGGGGAGGGCCAAGAGGCTCCTGGTGACGCCGGATCAACGCCACCGTGAGGGGGTCGCACCCGGCCGCCTGAGCCCAGGCCGCCCCGATCTCCGGATGGGCCCGATACCGCTGGACCCGCGCGGCCCAGCGGCGAAGCAACGGGAGCTGCCGGAAGATCCGCCGCCAGGAGGGTGGGCACAGGGCCTCCGTCAGCACCAGCAGGGCCCGCTCCCAGGGGGAGAGGGGCGCGGCGGCTTTCCCCACATCGTGAAGCAACGCCGCTTGCAACAGCGCCGGGTGCGTCTCCCCCCACTCCAGCAAGGTTCGCAACACCGCCAGGCTGTGACGCTGGTCGCCGCGCGGCATCCGCCAGAACAGGGCCTGGGCCTCCGGAGGCAGGAACCGCGCCACCAGGGCCTGATCCTCCTCCCGGATCCGCGCCCCCAGCGCCCATCGGAACTGCCGCCACCGATAACGCCATCCACTCATCTTCGCCGGACTTGCCTGCCTGGCCTGAAGCCGGAGGTTGAAGTCTTGAACGATCAGCTCTTTCCCTCCAATGATTCGGAGATTTTAATGCAAGTCAACTGCCTGCGGTTGCCCTGCTGGAACCAGTGGCGCAACGGCGAGAAAGATCGATGCGGTAGGCGCGGCTTCCGCCGCGACCATTGTGTCATCGAGAATCGGAGGTTCGGAGTTATCGAAGCGGCTTTCGCCGCAACCCTTGTGTCATTGAGGACGGGAGTTCGGGGCTAAAGCCCCTCCTACAGAGGCGGAGGGTTCGAGGTGGTGAGAGCGGCTTCATCCGCTCCAGCGCAGCTCGACGCCAGCGGCGGCCTCCCGGGAACGGCCCGTCCCCCTCGATGCGGGTAAAATGGAGCCAAGCCTGAAACGCGGCGAGCGCGGAAACGCCCGCCCGTCCCGATCCCTCGAAGGTGGTCCATCAACGCCATGGCTTCATCCCAAGGAAGGGGCATCCGTCCGCCCCGCGTGTTGATCGTGGAAGATAACCCGAACGAGGCCCGGGCGCTGCATGATCTGCTGGTCTGGAACGGATTTGAGGTGGCCCTGGCGGCCACCGCCCGTCAAGGCTGGAGCCGGCTGCGCTCCTGGGGTCCCGATGCGGTGGTCCTCGACCTGGGCCTGCCGGATGCGGACGGCTTGACGCTTTGCCGGGCGATCAAATCCGACGCCCAGCTCCGGGACCTCCCGGTGCTCATCCTCACCGGCCGCTCCGCGGTCCGGGAGCTGGTGGAAGGCCTGCGGGCGGGGGCGGAGGATTACGTCGCCAAGCCCTACGATCCGCGGGAGGTCCTGGCCCGGTTGCAGGCGCTCCTGCGCCGGGGCCAGCGCATCGCCTCCCTCAAAACCTATCACTTGCAATGGTGGAATTTCCTCCGAGCCTTCGTCCCTTCCCCGATCCTGCAGGCGCTCCAGAAGGCCCCGCAGGAAGTGGTGGGCCCCGCCCGGATGCGACCCCTCAGCATCCTAACGGTGACATGGGGCGGGCTCCGGGAGCGACTTCGCGAGGCGGCTCAGGATGGCCGGCTCCCGGCCGGGACGCTGGGCCAGGCCCTGAACCGGCATCTGGAGGTATTCCACACGAGCATCCACGCCGAGGGAGGATCCCCTGCGCCCATGGTGGACGAGGTGACGATGGCCTGGTTCAACATCCCCCTCCCCTGCCCGGATCACGCGGTGCGGGCCCTGCGGGCCGCCCTGGTCCTCCGGGAGCGGATCCGCCGGCTCCACTCGGAGCTCCCCCCTGGCCTGCGTTTCGTCCCCGGGATCCTGCTGCACCGGGGGAACGCCCTGGTGGGGCTGATGGGGGGATCCGGCTACCGGCACTACGGCGCCTTGGGGGAAGCGGTAGAAGCCGCCCGGCGGCTGGCGCTGATCGCTCCCCCCGGGGAGATCCTCCTCACCCCCACGTTCTACGAGGCCGTCCAGGGCCTTCTCCCCGCCCAGCCCTGGACCGAGGCCCCCGCTTTCCTCCGGATCCCCCTTTACCGGGTTTCCACCGGAAGCCACCCGCTCTCCCCCTCGTCCTCAACGGAGAAGCGAGGAAGGTGAACGATGCCGGCCGGCGTGTCCTCCCGCATTGAAGTCTTGCCTCCGGAGGTGGCCGCCCGGATCGCGGCGGGGGAGGTGATCGAACGGCCGGCCTCCGTGGTGAAGGAGCTGATCGAGAACGCCCTGGACGCGGACGCCACCGCGATCCAGGTCGAGATCCGGGAAGGGGGCTTCGCCTGGATCCGGGTGGCCGATAACGGGACCGGCATCCCCCGGGATCAGCTCCCGCTGGCCCTGGCCCGCTTCGCCACGAGCAAGATCCGCAGCGTTGAAGATCTGACCCGCGTGCGCACCCTGGGGTTCCGCGGCGAGGCCCTGCCCAGCATCGCCGCCGTGGCGCGGGTGGAGATCCTCACCCGCACCGCCGAGGAGACCGAGGGCACCCGTCTGCTCGCGGAGGAAGGGCGGATCACGATGCAGCCGGCGGCCAGCCCGGTGGGGACGGCCGTCACCGTGCGGGACCTTTTCTACAACACGCCGGCCCGCCGGCGCTTTCTGAAATCCCCTTTGCGGGAGGCCGAGCGGGTCCGCGAGACCGTTTATCGCTACGCCCTGGGCTATCCCGAGGTCGCCTTCCGCCTCCTGGTGGATGGCCGGGAGGTCCTGATCGCGCCCCCGGGGACCGCCCGGGAGCGGGCGGCGCTGATCTGGGGGCGGGAAGCCGCGGAGGAGCTGATCCCGGTCTTCTGGGAGGCGGCGGACCTGCGCATCACCGGCCTGATCTCCCGGCCCACCCTGGGTCGCTCCTCGCGGGCCTTTCAATACTTCTACGTCAACGGGCGCCCGGTGCGCAGCGGGCTGCTGGCTGTGGCCCTGGAGCGCCCCTACGCCGGGCGGCTCCCGCCGGGGCGCTATCCCCTGGCGATCCTGCACATCGAGCTGCCCCCCGCCTTCGTGGACGTCAACGTCCATCCCCAGAAGGCCGAGGTGCGCTTCTCCCAGGAGCGCTCGGTTTACTGGGGCGTGAGCCGGGCGGTGGAAACCGCCCTCTCCGGATTCCCCTCGCCGGAGATCCCGCCTGGCTTCTGGCCCGGGGGGATGCCGGAGCTCCCCGCCCGGCCTCTGGCGGAACCCCTGGAAGGATACCGGCCCGCCTCCCGCTGGCGCGCCCTGGGGCAGCTGTTCCGGAGCTACATCCTGGCCCAGAGCGAGGAGGGCCTGATCGTGGTGGACCAGCACGCCGCCCATGAGCAGGTGCTCTTCGAACGGCTATGGTCCGGAAGCTCACCGGTGGCCCTCCCCACCCCTGCCGTCCTCTCGTTCTCCGCCCGCGAGGCGGAGCGGCTGGAGGCAGAGCTGGATGGGATCCGAAGCCTGGGCTTCGACATCGAGCCCTTCGGGGGGAACGCCTTCGTGATCCGCGCCGTGCCGGCCCCGCTCTCCGGGCAGCCGGTGGAGGGATTGCTTTCGGCAATCCTGGAGGAGCTGCAGGCCACCCGGCGGGACGCGGGGGATCTGCGCGAACGGCTGGCGATGCGGCTGGCCTGCACGGCCGCCGTGAAAGCGGGGGACGGCCTCTCCCCGGAGGAGATGCAGGCCCTGCTCGACGCGCTCCAGGAAGCCTGGTCCCCCAGCACGTGCCCCCACGGCCGCCCCGCCTGGTTCCTGTTGGATCGGGAGGAGATCGAGCGCCGTTTCCTTCGCCGGTGAGGGCTCAGGAGTCGGAGGTCTTCGATCCCGGATCCCCGCCCGATTCGGCCCCCCACACGCGCACATCCCCTACGCGCCGGGTGATCCCCAGGGCGTCCATCTGTTCCAGCAGGGCGACGGCGACCCGCCGGCTGGTCCCCAGCAGATCCCGGGCCTCGGCCGCGGAGATGGTGCCGTGGGCCTGCAGGTGCTCCCGGATCCGCGCCACCGCCTCGTTCCAGGTCTCTGGTAGCATCACGAGCTCCTCGCCGAGCCGGATCAAGCGCCCCTCATCCAGCAGGGCCTGCAGGAGCTCTCGGCCCAGGGCGGCCTCCGCCTCCTTCCAGGTCGGGGGATGCCACGGATCCCGGCGGAGCCCTGTTAGCCATGTTTCCACCTGTTGACGCTGCGCCTCGGTCAGGCGGATGGTGAAGCCGGGGCGCCGGATCAGCGGGCCGATCTCCTCGATTTGACCCTCCCGCAGGGCCGCCTGCAGCACGGCCTCGAAGATCGGGGCTGGCCAGCCGAGGCGACTGCGGGCTTCCTCCCGGGGCATCCCCCGGCGGAGGGGGTTCTCCCGATGATAGGCCTCCACCCGTTCCACCAGCTGCCCCACGGCCCGGGCCTGCCAGTCGGGGGCCGCCCAGAGGTCCCCGGCGAGCGGGATGGCCTCCCCGCGTTCGGCCAGGGCCTCGAACCACCGCCGCACGGTCTCCGGCGGCAGAGCCAGGCGCCGGGAGGCCTCCGAGAGGGCGAGGGATCCGGCCTCCTGCAGCCAGACCCGCAGCCGGGACGCGGGGTCCGCGCGGTGAAGGGCCCGGAGGGCCGTGAGGACCTCCGGGCGGAGCCGGCGGTGGCGGCGAGCCGGATGGGCGTCCAGGATCTCCCCACCCCCCAGGGTGATGGAGGGCGAAGGCCAGCGGAGGATGAAACGATCCCCCGGCGCGGCGATCGTGGGGCGGCTCAGCACCAGCTGGACGAACCCCATCTCCCCGGGGGGCAGGATCTCCCGATCCAGCAGGCGGACCCGGGCCATGATCTGGGCTGCCCCGTGGAAAAATTTGACTTCGGCGAAATGGGGAAGCGGCCGCGGGGATCCCTCCCAGTGGATCAGCGCGGCGTCGAGGAGCGCGGTGGGCGCGAACCGCCCGGGGACCGTCACCCAGTCCCCCCGGCGGAGCTCCTCCGGCGAGACGCCGCTCAGGTTGATGGCCACCCGGGAGCCCGGGAGGGCCTGCTCCACCCGTCGGCGGTAGGATTGCAGCCCCCGGATGCGCGCGCGGCGGCCGGAGGGCCAGATCTCGACCTCATCCCCAACGCGAAAGCATCCGTCCCGCAGGGTGCCGGTCACCACCGTCCCGAAGCCGGGCATGGTGAAGACCCGGTCGATGGACAGGCGAGCCCGGCCCAGATCCGGCGGGGGCGGCTGGCCCTCCAGGGCCTGCTGCAGGGCCCCCACCAGTGCCTCCAGGCCGGCCCGGGTGCGGGCGGAGACCGGGACGATCGGCGCGGTCTCCCAGCAGGTCCCCCGAAGCAGGGCGCGGATCTCCTCTTCCACTAAGGCCTGCCACTCCGGGTCCACCAGATCGATCTTGTTCAGGGCGACCACGCCTCGGCAGACCTCGAGGAGAGTGAGGATGGCGAAGTGCTCCCGGGTCTGGGGCATCACCCCTTCGTCGGCGGCCACCACCAGCAGGGCGGCGTCGATGCCGCCCACGCCGGCGAGCATGTTCTCGATGAAATCCAGGTGGCCGGGCACGTCCACGATCCCCACCGTCTCCCCGTTCGGCAGGGTCAGCCAGGCGAAGCCCAGGTCGATGGTCATCTCCCGGATCTGCTCCTCCTTCAAGCGATCCGGGTGGATGCCCGTCAGCGCCTCCACCAGCGCGGATTTCCCGTGGTCGACGTGGCCTGCGGTGGCGATCACCGGCATGGCGGCTCACCTTCCTTTCGGAGGGTCAAGGGGTGGATCCGGGGGAGGGGGATCCGCGGCCCGGGGTTTCTTTGAGGTGTTGCTTCAAGCGCTGGAGGCGTTGCTCGTGGCCCTGGCTCCACGCGCGGGCGGCGTCGCGCAGGTGGCGCGCCCACTCCTCCTGTTCCTCCAGCAGCCCGCGGAGGAGCTGCTCCAGGCGCGGCCACTGCCGCTCCAGCTCCTCGATCCGCCCGCCCAGCTCCCGGTGCTCCCGCTCGTGGGCGGCCCAGCGCTCCTCCCGCAGGAGGTTCAGCTGGTGGAGGCGCCGCTCCTGGGCCGCCTGCCATTCGTCCCACTCCTGCCGCAGACGCGCCTCGCTCAGCCGGAGGATCTCCGTCATCTCCCGCAGCCGGTTCTCCCATCCCTCGCGCAGGGCCCCCAGCTCCCCTAAGGCCTGCCGGCTCTCCCGCGCCAGATCCTGGAGCTGGTGGAGGGCGGCGTGGTAGTCCTCGATGCGGGCCAGGCGCTCCTCCACATGCTGCTCCAGGCGGCGGAAGGCCTGGAGATGCTGGAGATCGGCCAGGCGCAGCGCTTCGGTCTGGGCGGCGATCTCCTCCAGGCGGGCCTCGATGGGCTCGAAGCGCCGGGGCTGCTTGCGGAGCTCCTCCTCCAGGAGGGGGAAGCGCTGGGCCAGCTCCTCCACCCGCCGCCGCTGATCCACCTGCCCTTGCTCCAGGTCAGCGATCCGCTTGAGGGTCTGCCGGCCTTGTTCCTCGAGATAGGTGAGGCGGGGACGGGTCTCCTCCAGCCCGCGGCTGATTTCCTCCAGGCGTCGGGCCTGGGCTTGCAGGAGCGAGACCAGACGGTCCAGCTCCGCGCGCCGGGAGACCAGCTCCTGCTCCGTCCGCTCCAGCCGGGGGAGGGTTTCCCGGAGCTCCTCCACCGTGCGTTGGAGCTCCCCGATCTGAAGCTGCAACGCGGTTTGTCCTTCGCGGAGCTGGCGTTCCATTTCGTCCAGGCGCCGCTGGATCAGCGCGGTCACCTCCTCCCGCAAGCGGGTGAAAGCAGGCTCCGCCTGGGCCGGGCGAGTGGCCTGGGCCTGCGCCGCGGCCAGGGCCGCGGCCAGCTGGCGGATCTGCTCCCGAGCCTGCTCCAGGAGGGCGGTCAGCTGATCCACCCGTTGCTGAAGCAAGGCGATGGTCTCTTTATCCTTCCGTCGCTCCTGCTCCAGCCAGAGGACGGTCTGGCGGGTCTGTGCAAGCTCCATCTCGATCTCCGGCCGCACAAGGCACCTCCTGGCAGATGTGCAGGGGTTCGACGAAAGCCGTTCCGCTTGCTCCAGCGCGAGACGCCGGAGGACATCTCCGGCGCCTGTTGTAGGTTCAGTCTACACGGTTTTTCCGAGAGCGGGGCCACGGACCTCCCCAGCTGGTCATCGCCTCCTCTTGACAAAATCGAAATCCCGCGTATATTTAGAGCCAAACTCAGGGAGCCGACCCTGCGCATGGAACGCTGGACATCCTGGATGGTGTGCATCAAAAAAGCCGCTGCGCCTCCGGGCCCGGACGGTAGTCCGGTCCTGACGTAGCGGCTTTTTCATCCGTCAGGATCCCACCCCCAGGCTACCGTCCGGTGGCCTGGGGGTTTTCTTTTTCCCAAACCCGACGGAAGGAGGTCCATCATGTCCCAGGCGATCTGTCCGGAGTGCGCGGCCGGCGTGCCGCTGCGGGAGGACGTCATGCTCCACGAGTTCCTCACCTGCCCCGAGTGCGGGACCGCCCTGGAGGTGGTCTCCCTCTCCCCGCTGACCCTCGACCGGGCGCCCCAAGTAGAAGAGGACTGGGGGGAGTGAGCGATGCGGATCGCCCTGTTCTGCTCGCTGGTGCGCACGGAGGAGAAGTGGCTGCTGGAGGCGCTCCGACGCCGGGGGGCAGAGGTCGAGGTCCTCCACGATCGCTCCACCGTCCTGGAGGTCGGAGCTGCAGAAAGCTGGCGCCGGTTCGATGCGGTGCTAATGCGCTCCCTCAGCCACTGGCAGGCCTTCCACGCCGCCCGGCTGCTGGAAGACCTGGGGCTGCCAGTAATCAACCCCTCTACGGTGATCCACACCTGCTCCGACAAGCTCCTCACCACCGCCGCCCTGGTCCGGGCCGGGATTCCCACCCCTCGGGTGAAGGTCGCCTTCTCCCCCGAAGGCGCCCTGCAGGCCATCGAGGAGATGGGCTACCCGGTGGTCCTCAAGCCAGTGCTGGGCTCCTGGGGCCGGCTGCTGGCCCGGGTGAACGACCGCGACGCCGCGGAGGCCCTCCTGGAGCACAAGGAGACCCTGGGGGGGTTCGCCCACGGCGTCTACTACATCCAGGAATACATCCCCAAGCCAGGGCGGGACATCCGGGCCTTCGTGGTGGGCGGGGAGACGGTGGCCGCGATCTACCGGACCTCGGCGCACTGGATCACCAACACGGCCCGCGGCGGGCGTGCCCTCAACTGCCCCATCACCCCGGAGCTGGCGGACCTCTGCGCCCGGGCGGCGGCCGCGGTGGGTGGCGGGGTGCTGGCCCTGGACCTCTTCGAGGATCCGCGGCGGGGGCTGCTGGTCAACGAGATCAACCACTCCATGGAGTTCCGCAACTCCGTGGAGCCTACCGGGGTGGACATCCCGGGGGCGGTGGCGGACTTTGTGCTCCGGGTGGCCCGGGAGGGCTGGGCCGCAGCCCACCGCGCTCTTCCCCAGGAGGTCGGGCGATGGAACGGGTCCGCATCAGCATCGTAGGCGCCTCGGGATATGTGGGCGGGGAGCTGCTGCGCCTGCTGCTCCGGCATCCCTACGTGGAGATCGCCCAGGTCACCTCGGAGTCCCATGCCGGGGAGCCGGTGCATCGCGTGCACCCGCACCTGCGCAAGGCGACGGGTCTGACGTTCTGCCGCATGGCGGACCTCAAGCCATGCGATGTGCTCTTCATCGCTCTCCCCCATGGCCAGGTGGCGCCCCGCATCGAGGCCTTCGCGGCCCTGGCCCCCGTCCTCGTGGACCTCTCCGCGGATTTCCGGCTCCGCCGGCCGGAGGACTATGCCCGCTGGTATGGCCATCCCCACCCCCATCCGGAGTGGCTGTCCCGCTTCGTCTACGGCCTGCCGGAGCGCTACCGGGCGGAGCTGCGCGGGGCCCGCGCCATCAGCGGGGTCGGCTGCAACGCGACCGCCGCCATCCTGGCCCTCTGGCCCCTGGTCCAGGCCGACCTGCTCGACCCGGAGCGGCCGGTGATCGTGGACATCCAGGCCGCTTCCTCGGAGGCCGGGCGCGAGCCGAACCCGGGCTCCCATCACCCGGAGCGCCATGGGGCGATCCGCCCCTATGCCCCCGTCCAGCACCGGCACACCGCCGAGGTCCGCCAGGCCCTCGGCCGCGAGGGGGTGGTCCTCTCCCTCACCGCCGTGGACGCCGTGCGGGGGGTGCTGGCGATCGCCCACGCCTGGCCTCGGGATCGCATCGCCGAGCCGGAGCTGTGGCGGATCTACCGGGCCGCTTACGGCGAGGAGCCCTTCATCCGCCTGGTGAAGGATCGTCAGGGCGTGCACCGGCTGCCGGATCCCAAGGCGGTGGTGGGGAGCAACTTCGCGGACGTCGGGTTCGCGGTGGAGGAGGAGACGGGACGGATCGTGGCCCTGTGCGCCCTGGACAACCTGATGAAGGGCGCGGCGGGCTCCGCCGTCCAGTCCCTCAACATCGCCATGGGCTGGCCGGAGACGACCGGCCTGGATCTGATCCCCGTGTATCCCGCGTGAGGGGAGGCGGAAGGATGTGGGTGATCAAGCTGGGAGGGAACGCAACGGTGAACGCGGAGGCGGTGCTGGAGGAGCTGGCCGCCTGGGCCCGGGAGGGCCGGCGCTGGGTGCTGGTCCACGGGATCTCGGCGGAGGCCGACGCGCTGGGGGAGGCCCTGGGCCATCCGCCCCGCTACATCACCTCGGCCTCGGGCTTCACCAGCCGATACACCGACGCCCGCACCCGGGACATCCTGCTGATGGCTTACGGCCGGGCGAACGCCCACCTGGTGGCGGCCCTTCATCGGCGCGGCGTCCCGGCCATCGGCCTGCGGGGGATCGACGGCGGGTTGCTCCAAGCCCGGCGGAAGGAGGCCCTGCGGGTGCGGGAGGGCGAGCGGATCCTGATCCTGCGGGGCGATTACTCGGGCACCCCGGCCGGGGTGAACGAGAGACTCCTGCGCCTCCTGCTGGATCAGGGATTCTACCCGGTGATCGCCCCGATGGGGCTGACGTCGGATGGGGAGATCGTCAACGTGGATGGGGATCGGGCGGCGGCGGCTCTGGCGGCCGCCCTCAGCGCGGAGGGCCTGATCTTCGTCACCGGGGCGCCGGGGTTGCTCCGGGCCTTCCCCGATGAATCCACCCGGGTGCCGCGATTGACCCTTCCAGAGCTGGAAGCGGCGATGGCCTGGGCCCAGGGCCGGATGCGCCACAAGCTGCTGGCCGCCCGCGAGGCCCTGACGGGCGGCGTGCCGCAGGTGCTCCTGGCCGACGGCCGGCGGCCCGCCCCCCTCGCCGCGGCCCTGAACGGGAACGGCACCCGAATCGAGGCCGACGGGCACGGGTGGGTCGAATGAATTCGACCTTGGCAGACCTCCGGCCGAGGGTCGGCCTGCGCTGACCGAAGAGACATTGCGTCGGCGAAGGCCGATGCCTGGCGCGAAAGCGCTTGAGAAGGCCGATTTCAATCGGCGTGAGAGCACGTCGAATGAATTCGCCCTTGGGAGGCCTTCGGCCAACGCTCCGCCTGCGCCGACCGTAGGGGAAAAGGCGTCGGCGAAGGCCGATTCCCATCGACACCCATCCGCGGGAGGAAGAGGACAATGGACATACGAGCGATCGAAGAACGCTACACCAGCGGGGTTTACCCCAAGCGAGAGCTCGTCCTGGTCCGCGGCGAGGGCGTTTACGTGTGGGATGAAGCGGGACTGCGCTACCTCGACGCCACCGGCGGTCAGGGCGCCGCCCTCCTGGGCCACAACCCGCCGGCGGTCCGCATGGCCCTCCAGGAACAGATGAACCGCCTGATGGTCTGCCCGGAGATCTTCTACAACGATCAGCGGGCCGCCCTCCTCCGGGCCCTTCAAGAGGTGCTCCCCGGGAACCGGGAGTGGCGCATCTTCCTCTGCAACTCCGGCGCCGAGGCGGTGGAGGCCGCCCTCAAGTTCGCCCGCCTCCGCACCGGGCGGTCGGAGATCATCGCCGCCCGCCGGGCCTTCCACGGCCGCACCATGGGCGCCCTCTCGGCCACCTGGAACCCGGCCTATCGCCAGCCCTTCGAGCCGCTGGTGCCCGGCTTCCGCCACATCCCCTTCAACGATATCGCCGCCCTGGAGGCCGCCATCGGCCCCCAGACCGCTGCGGTGATCCTGGAGCCGGTTCAGGGGGAGGGAGGTGTGTGGCCGGCCGACCCCGCCTTCCTGCAGGCGGCGCGGGCGCTGTGTGACCGCTTCGGGGCCCTGCTGATCTTCGATGAGGTGCAGACCGGGTGCGGGCGGACGGGGCGCTGGTTCGCGGCGGAGCACTCCGGGGTGGTCCCCGATCTGCTCGCCCTCGGCAAAGGGTTGGCCGGGGGGTTCCCCATCGGCGCCCTCGCCTTCCCCGCGGAGTGGGGCCCGATGCCCGTGGGCGCCCATGGCTCCACCTTCGGCGGGAACCCGATGGCCTGCGCCGCGGCCCGGGCGACCCTGGAGACGATCCGCCGGGAGCGCCTGGTGGAGCGGGCGGAGCGGCTCGGCGCGGATTTCCGGGAGCGCCTCCGTCAGCTCCGATCCCCTCTGATCCGGGAGGTCCGCGGCCTGGGCCTGATGGTGGGCGTGTCCCTGCGGGTCCGCGCCACGCCGGTCCTGCGCCGGCTGATGGCGCGGGGCGTGCTGGCGCTCCCCGGCGGGCCGGACGCCATCCGTTTCCTGCCGCCCCTGATTGTGGAAGCGCACCATTTGGCGGAGATCGCCGCAGCCCTCGAGGAAGCCCTGGTGGAAACATCCCTTCCCGTTCCCTCGACTTTGGAGGAAAGCCCATGACCGCGCAGGAGGCGCTCCCCATCCCCGATGAGGAAGCCTTTTGCCTGCTGGAGGAGCTGGTGCGCATCCCCAGCCCCTCCGGCGCGGAGCGGGAGGCCGCTGCCTTCCTGGTGGACTGGATGCAGCGCCATAGCTTCACCGCGTGGATGGATGATGCGGGCAACGCCATCGGGGTCCTCGGGGAAGGCCCCCGCACGCTGATGCTGCTGGGCCATCTGGACACCGTCCCCGGGGAGATCCCGGTGCGGGTGGCGGACGGCCGCCTCTACGGCCGGGGCGCCGTGGACGCCAAGGGGCCCCTCGCCGCCGCCCTCGTCGCCGTCGCCCGCGTCGGCCCACGTCCCGGATGGCGCTGGGCGGTGGTCGGGGCGGTAGAAGAGGAAGCCGCCACCTCCCGGGGCGCGCGCCACCTGCTGGGCACGTGGCCGCCGCCGGAGATGGTCCTCATCCTGGAGCCCAGCGGCGTCGACGCCATCACCCTGGGCTACAAGGGACGGATGATCCTCCACGTCCGTCTGGAAGCCCCCCATCGGCACAGCGCGGTGCCCGAGCCGGGGCCCGCGGAACGACTGGTGGCGCTCTGGCTCGCCCTGCGGGAACAGGCCCGCGCGGCTTCCCCCGGAGCCGCCCTTTTCGAACAGATCACCCCTTCCCTCCGCCGGGTGATCGCCGATGGCGACGGCCTGCGCGAGTGGGCCGAGATGACCATCGGGTTCCGGCTCCCGGAGGCCTGGCCGCCGGAACGGTGGCGGGAGGTCATCCGGCCGACCCTGGAGGCGGCCGGGGCGATCTGGCGGACCGAGGGGGAGGAGCCGGCCTGGCGGGCCTCCGTGGACACCCCTCTGGTGAAGGCACTGCTGGAGGGGATCCGCGGGGAGGGCCTGCGGCCGCGGCTGCTGCTGAAGTCGGGGACCTCGGACATGAACGTGGTGGGACCCGCCTGGCGTTGCCCCATCGCCGCCTACGGGCCCGGCGATGCCCGGCTCGACCACACGCCGGAGGAGCACATCATCCTGGCGGAATACCTTCAGGGCGTTCGCGTGCTGACCCGCGCCCTGAAGTGGATCGCGGAGGGCAACCGGTAAGAGACCGATCCCGATGAAAGGAGGGAGCGCGATGCCGCTGGATCAGTTCTACATCATCGAGTCGACCCTGCGGGAAGGAGAGCAGTTCGTCGGGGCCCATTTCTCCACCGAAGACAAGATCCGCATCGCCCGGGCCCTGGATGAGTTCGGCGTCGAGTATATCGAGCTCACCAACCCCTCCGCCTCGCCGAAGAGCTTCGAGGACTGCCGCGCCATCGCCCGGCTGGGGCTCCGGTGCAAGGTGCTCACCCACATCCGCTGCCACCTGGAAGACGCCAAGCGCGCCCTGGAGACCGGGGTGGACGGCATCGACGTGGTCATCGGCGTCTCCTCGTATCTGAGGCGGTTCAGCCACGGGATGAGCGTGGAGGAGATCATCGATCGGGCCGCCGAGGTGCTCACCTTCATCCGGGAACAGGCCCCTCACATCGAGCTGCGCTTCTCCACCGAGGACACCTTCCGCAGCGACCCGGCGGACCTCCTCCGGGTGTATCTGGCGGTGGACCGGCTGGGGGTGGTGAACCGGCTGGGGATCGCTGACACCGTGGGCATCGCCACCCCGAGCCAAGTGGCCTGGCTGGTGGGCACCCTGCGTCGGCTGACCCGGGCCGACATCGAGTTCCACGGCCACAACGACACCGGCTGCGCCATCGCCAACGCCTTCGCCGCCCTGGAGGCCGGCGCCACCCACATCGACACCACCGTCCTGGGCATCGGGGAGCGCAACGGGATCACCCCCCTGGGGGGCTTCATCGCCCGGATGTATACGATCCACCGGGACCTGGTGCGGCGCAAGTATAACCTCAAGAAGCTGCGGGAGCTGGAACAGATGGTGGCGGAGATGGTGGGGGTCGAGATCCCCTTCAACAACTACATCACCGGCCTGGCCGCCTTCACCCACAAGGCCGGCATCCACGCCAAGGCCATCCTGAACAACCCGGAGACCTACGAGGCCCTGGACCCCCAGGACTTCGGGATGACCCGCTACATCTCCATCGCCCACCGGCTGACCGGATGGAATGCGGTGAAGGCCCGGGCGGAGCAGCTGGGGCTGAGCCTGAGCGACGAGCAGATCCGGGAGATCACCGCCCACATCAAGGCCCTGGCGGATGAGAAGCGGATCACCCTCAACGACGTGGACGAGATGCTCCGGCGATGGGCGGACGGACACAGGGAGCCGGATCCGGTTTGGGAGGCGCGGGGATGAGCGGGCAGACCTTCGCCCAGAAGGCCATCGCCCGGGCGGCCGGGCTCCCCGACGTGGCCGTGGGGCAGATCGTGGACGTGCGCCCCGACCTCATCCTCAGCCACGACAACACCGCCGCCATCGCGGCCATGTTCTACCGGCTGGGCCTGAAAAAGGTGCGCGATCCGGACCGCCTGGCCATCACCCTGGATCACGCGGTGCCGCCCCCCACCCCGCGCCACGCCCAGAACCACGCGGAGATCCGCCGCTTCGTGGCCGAGCAGGGCATCCGGAACTTCTTCGAGGCCGGGCGGGGGATCTGCCATCAGGTGCTGAGCGAGGAAGCCCTGGTCCTCCCCGGCCAGATGATCCTGGGCGCCGACAGCCACACCACCCACTTCGGCTGGATGGGCGCCTTCGGGGCCGGGGTCGGTCGCAGCGAGGTGCTGGCCCTCTGGGCCACCGGGGAGATCTGGCTGCGGGTGCCGGAAAGCATCCGCATCGTCCTGACCGGCCGCCTGCCCCCCGGCGTGACGGCCAAGGACCTGTGCCTCCGGATCTTCCGAGATCTGGGGGCCGACGGCGGGCTGTATCGCTCCGTGGAGTTCACAGGGGAGGGAGTTCGCCATCTCTCGGTTGAGAGCCGCATGGTGATCGCCAATTTCATGGCCGAGTTCGGAGTTAAGAACGCCTACCTCCCCCCTGACGACCGCGTCTTCGACTGGCTGGCCCCGCGCCGGGCCCGGCGGACCGGGGAGCCCATCGAGGCGGTCCGTGAGCGCATCGCCGCCGGAGCCCTGTATCCGGATCCAGACGCGCCGTATGAGGCGGAATACGTCTACCGCCTGGAGGATCTGGAGCCGATGGTGGCCTGCCCGCACGCCGTCGATCACGTGCGCCCCCTCCGGGAGGTCGCCGGGACCCGCATCGACATGGCCTTCATCGGCACCTGCACCAACGGGCGCCTGGAGGACATCGCGGCGGCGGCGGCGATCCTGCGCGGGCGGCGGATCGCCCCGGGCGTGCGCCTGCTGGTCATCCCCGCCTCCCGGGAGGTCCTGGAGGAGGCCCTGCGGCGGGGCTTCATCCAGACCCTGGTGGAAGCGGGGGCGATGATCGGGATTCCGGGCTGCGGCCCGTGCATGGGCAACCATATGGGGATCCCGGCCCCCGGGGAGGTCGTGATCTCCTCCGGCAGCCGGAACTTCCGGGGGCGGATGGGGACGCCGGACGCGGAGATCTACCTGGCCAGCCCGGCGGTGGTGGCCGCCAGCGCCCTGCGGGGAGTGATCACGGATCCCCGGGAGATCGCAACTTGAAGAACCGACGCTTAGGGAGCCGGAGGGCCCGGATGCGTCGCCCGCTGCGCCAGCCAGCGCCGGACCTGATCCTGCGCCCACTGCGCATCCGCCGGTGGGAGCGGCAGGGGCGGGATCGGCCCGGTGTAGTCGATCTGCTCCGCATATCGAGCGCGTTCATAAACCTCGTCGAGGGCTTTCTGCAAGTCCAGCGGCGCATCCGGGAACGGGGGCCGCAACGGAACCGCCACCACCGGCAGGGGATCCCGCAGATCGATGAACCAGACCAACAGGCCGGGATGTTGCGGCCGGTAGAGGGCGACCACGTAATCGCTGCGCCCGGCCAGCGGCTCCGGCCGGCTCCCCGCCCGGAGCAGATCGATCTCCAGCCAGTTGGCGCCGCCCTGCAGGAGCAGCCGACGCTTCTCCTGCATGGCCTGCTGTCCCCGCGATCCCTTCACCTTGTTGGCCGGCGACAACACCTCGATCGCGGTGACGACCTGATGCGTGCGGGCGTCCCGGATCTCCAGGTAGGCATCCCGGATCTCAGGCTCCACCAGGGCTTCCACTACCGTCGGCCTATGGAAGGATCACCGGCGTTCGGACCTATACGCGCTTCCATTGTATCGGATCCGCCCTTCAGCGTCAGTGAGAGGCACGGAGATCCCGGTGGGTCAGGAGGGGATCAGCGATGCGGCTGCGAGGACGTGTGTGGAAATATGGGGACCACGTCAACACCGATGTGATCTTCCCGGGCAAATACACGTATACAATCACCGACCCGGCGGAGATGGCCCGCCATGCCCTGGAGGATCTCGACCCGCGCTTCGCCCGCGAGGTGCGGCCCGGGGACATCATCGTGGCGGGGCGGAACTGGGGGTGCGGCTCCTCCCGAGAGCAGGCGGTGGTCGCCCTGAAGGCCGCGGGGGTGCGAGCGATCGTCGCCAAATCCTTCGCCCGCATCTACTTCCGCAACGCCGTCAACCACGGCCTGCTGCCCATCGTCTGCCCGGAGGCGGTGGAGGCCATCGAGCCCGGGGAGGAGATCGAGATCGACCTGGAGGCGCACTGCATCCGCTGTCGCGCGGGGAGCTTCCCCTTCCCGCCCCTCTCCCCCACGATCCGGGAGATCCTGGAGGCCGGAGGGCTGCTCCCCATGCTCTGCCGCCGGCTGGGCCTGCCGTTCCCCCCGGAAAACATCGGCGGAGCGGGCGGCGACTGAAACGAACCGGGCGGGACCTGGCAGAGGGTCCCGCCCGATCCACCAGGCGGAGGGGGAGGGATTCGAACCCTCGAGGGGGGCTTTTCGCACCCCCCACCGCTTAGCAGGCGGTTCCGTTAGGCCACTCCGGCACCCCTCCGGGCGATGCCCTCAGGCGGAGGGAGGGGGATTCGAACCCCCGAGGAGGCGCTCAGGCCTCCCAGCGGTTTTCAAGACCGCCGCCTTCAGCCGCTCGGCCATCCCTCCATCCGCAATTATGCCCGACCTGGGCCGCCCCGTCAAGCCGGGGCGCCTCACCCGCAGAGCGCGTCTCCTCTCCGCCTCGAACGGAGAGAGCTTTCCAAATCCCCCGCTTCGGATATAATGATCTTGACCTTTCGGCCGGGAACTTCGAATGATCCCGATCAGCGACAGTCCGCGAAGCCGCACGATCCCGATCGTCAACTGGACCCTGATCCTGGTCAACGTCTTGGTTTTCCTGCTGGAGCTGTCCATGCCTCCTCGGGCATTGGATCGTTTCCTCTTCGCCTGGGGCGCGGTGCCGGTGCGGGTGTGGGGAGCCTTGCTGGGGCAGGCCGATCCCTTCTGGCTGGTCACGCTGATCACCAGCCAGTTCCTGCACGGGGGATGGGCCCATATCCTGGGCAACATGCTCTACCTGTGGGTGTTCGGGGACAACGTGGAAGACCGGATGGGACACCTGCGTTATCTGGTCTTCTACTTGCTCTGCGGGGTCATCGCCGGCCTGATCCAGACCCTGGTCCTCTTCGGCTCGCGGGTGCCGCTGATCGGGGCCAGCGGAGCCATCGCCGGGGTGCTGGGCGCCTACCTGGTGCTCTATCCGGGAGCCCGGGTGACCGTGCTGGCCCCTTATTTCTTCTTCGGCCTGGGCTTCTTCGAGGTCCCCGCCGCCCTGCTGCTGGTCATGTGGTTCCTGTTGCAATTCATCAATGGCATGGCGGCCATCACCACTGCCAGCCCCTCCGTCGGCGGCATCGGCTGGTGGGCCCATATCGGCGGGTTCGTGGCCGGCTACCTCCTGGTCCGCCTGTTCGCCCGACCCCAGCGCCCCCGCCCGATGCTTCCCTATGACTTCTACGATCCATATCGATGGTAGCGAGGCGCCGGGAGCCTCCCACTTCCCACCAAGCCCTAAAGCGAATAAAATTTCTAATCAAAATGCGAACCTGGGGTTTTTCCGGGCTCTGAGTCACGCGCCCGAAAGGGCACCGGGGACTTCCGCTCAATCCGAGTCGATCCGAAATCCGGAGGAGTATTCCATGGAAGATCGAGGCCGGTATCCGGAGCGGGAGTTCGTGATCCACACCCAATCGATCCATCTGGGGGGGAGCGTTCCGCCCATGAGTGAGAAAGCGAAGGTCCTGGTGATCGACGACGATCTGCTTCTGCGGGAGGTGCTGGCCCGTGCCTTGACCCAGGAAGGTTATGAGGTTTTGACCGCGGAGACCGGAAGGGAAGGCCTTCTCCTCTTCGATCAGCATAACCCCGACCTGGTGATCCTCGATGTGTTGCTCCCGGACCTCGACGGCTGGGAGGTCTGCCGACGGATCCGCCAGGTCTCCACAGTGCCCATCCTGTTCCTGACGGCCCTAGAGGGGATCCCGGAGCGGGTGCGGGGGCTGGTCCTGGGCGGCGATGATTATATCGTCAAGCCCTTCGCCGTCGAGGAGCTCCTGGCCCGGGCGGAGGCCATCCTGCGGCGGGTGCGCCAGGCGGCTCCGATCGAAGGGGCCTCCATCCGGCTGGGGGATGGCGCCCTAGTGATCGACCGGGAGCGGCGCCAGGTATGGTTCCAGGGACGCCTACTGGAGCTCTCCCCAATCGAATACACCCTCCTCCTTTATCTGGCGGAACGGGCCGGGCGGGTGGTCTCCATCAACGAACTGCTCACGGCCGTCTGGGGCGGACCCCAGGAGGGATCCATCCAGGCCCTTCGCTGGTATATCTGGAACCTTCGCCAGAAGATGGAGACCAACCCGCATCGCCCCCGCTGGATCCAGACGGTCCGTCGCTACGGCTACCGGCTGAACGGTTGACCCGGGCGAGGGAGATAGCCTGGAGCGGGCCGGATCGAGCGGAGCCCGCGGGAGGATGCATAGGGCTCTTCCCCCAGGCTTTCACGCCTCCAGCAGGGGGAGCAGGATCGGATGGACATCGCACCAGGGCTCCCCATCGCTGTATTCGAGGAGGCTCAAGTTGGCCAGGAACTCCCGGGTCCGCTCGTTGTTCACAAACGCCCGCGTGCGGTGATATCCCCGGAGCTCCCCGTAATCCTCCGGCCGCAACGTCCCTCGGTAATCGTTCTGCAGCTGGATCACCGCGCCCTGCATCTCGGAAAGCCCGACCCGATCCCGCCCCATCGCCAGGCCGTGGAGGATCGCGGACTGAAGCAGCTGGATGAGGGTCAGGGGAACCCCTCCGCTCATGCGGACGGCCAGGTCGACGGCTTCCGAGTCGATCAGATAGGGCTCCATCCGCCGCTCCACGATCTCCCGCATCACCCGGTAACCTTCCGGCCGCAGCTGACCGTGGCGGTCATAAACCATGACGTTGGGGATCAAGAAACGCTCGCTGAAATGACTGCGGATCTGCAGGAACTCCCGGGCGTAACGCAGGGTGATGGGGAAGGTGAACAGGATGTGGGCGCGCAGCTCCGCCAGCAGGGCTGCATGGTTTAAGAAGAGCCCCAGCGCCCGCTCGAAGGCGAGCTTGTCCAGATCCTCCACGATCACCAGCACCGGCCGGCGGGCGTTGGAGCGGATCTCCTCAATCAGGAGGTTGGTGCGGGAGACCAACTCGAAGAGCCGCAGCTCCGCCCGCTCCCGGACCATCCGGCGGGTGCTGCTCTCGGTTTTCACCCGCCCCTCCAGCTTCAGGGCCAGCAGGTTCAGCGCCGCCTCGGCCGAGGCCTCCCGGGAGGGGCGGACCATCTCCTCCTCGACGATCTCGTGGGTCAACCAGCGGTAGAGGTCCTCCAGCATCCCCACTCCGACCAGCCCCCGCTTGCGCCCCTTCAGGATCCGCTCATCGGTGGCCTGCTGGAGCAGCCGCAGGGCGATGGCCAGGATCAGGTCCACGTAGGTGAGATCCGTGAGGTTGAGGATCTCCAGCACGGAGAAATGGACGATGAAGAAGCGCCCTTTCAGGAGGCCGCTCAGGCGGTTGAGCTCGGTGCTCTTGCCGCTCCCCCGGTGGCCGGAGAACAGGACCTTCACCGGCTCATCCATTGCCTCCAGATAAGCCTTCAGCTCCAGGGTGGGGACGTCCGGCCGCTCAACGTAATAGGCGGCCAAGGCCCGCCCCGCCAGGGGAACCCGCGGGTCGAACAGGTTAAGCGCTTCCTTCAAAGTGCGCGCCCGCACCGCCATCCGCACCTCCGGGATCATATCTATTAGGAGCGGCTTTAGCCGCGAACCCCCCCCATCTCGAAGAACGAGGGTTTGGCGCGAAAGCTCCCTACGTAAGACAGGGTGTCAGGGCTCCTACAAAACCGTCTTTCGTAGGAGCGGCTTCAGCCGCGACCCTTGCGCCATCGAGAACCAGAGGTTCAGAGTTATCGAAGCGGCTTTCACTGCGAACCTTTGCGAAGTCGTTGTTCACGGCTGCGCCCCGGCGCCGGACAGAAAGATCTCGGTGCCGCAATAGGGGCAGCGGATCACGCCCTTGCCAGCCAGCTCCAGGGCGCCCCCGCAGCGAGGGCACTGGCCAGCGTCCCGCAGGGCAGCAGCCTCGGCGGAGTAGAGCACCCCCTCCGACCAGTTCACGTAACCGGAGAACAGGCCCATGTGCACCAAATCGTAGATCCACGCCCGCACCTGATCCCGGGTGGCCCGGAGCTCCAGGGCGATCTCGGGGAGCGAGACCTGCCCCCGGGCCTGGATCATGCCCAGCAGCCGGCGCTGCTTCTCTGCCGCCTCTGCCTCCTGTGCTTCCACAGCTCCCCGGCGCCACAGGTAAACCCCCAGGCCGATCAGCGGCGAGAAGATGACCAAGATCAGGAAAACCCCGATGCCGAGCCCGCCGGGCGTGAGGGCGCCCGTGGACCACTGGATCAGCAGAAACCCTGCGAAGGCCAGGATCAGAAACAACCCCGTCCCGCTCAGGATCCCTCCCAGCGTCTGCATCGTCCGCGGATGCATCCTCCGCCTCCTCATGAAGATCGCGCTTAGCCGAACCCACTGCGGCCGCCGCCGTCCCCGCCCCCGCCGAAGCTCCCCCCTCCGCTCCAGCGCCCTCCCCCACCCCGCTCCGATGGCGGACGGCTGACGAAGGTGTCAGCGGCGGTGTTCAGCATCGCCGTTAACCCCTCGGAGAACGCATTGAGGCTCCCGGTCAGCGAGGAGGCCAGATCATCGAGAGACGGCACACCTGGTCCCCCTTCCACAGGAAGCGGCGCCGCATGCCCCGGCACCCGTCCCGAAGCCCCAGGAGTCGTCGGCTGGATCCACGGGCGATACCAGGGAGGCGGCGGGAGGTCCGGGGCGATCTCCTGCCACTGGCGCAGGAAACGACGCTCCTTCCCGAAGGCGATGGCGTAGGGAAGATACTGCTCCAGCCGGGCAGAGGCCTCCTCCGGCGCCATCTTCCGGAGCGCCCGCAGACCCCGGGCGAATGCCCGCCACTGAGCCGCCCGCTCCGCCCCCTTCCGGGTCCGCCGGGGCATATGCGGGGCGATCAGCAACCAGGCCAGCGCAGTCCCTCCCAGCCCGACTGCGATGGCCCATATCCCCCACAGCCCCCGGGCGCTCTCCTGCGCGGCCAGGATCCCTGTCAGGACCGCCAGCCCGCCCGCCAGCACACCCGGGATCCGATAGGCGTCCCGCACGCGATCCGGACGGGCGGAGAACCACCCTGCCTGGACGACGGCCCGATAGAGGGCCGCTTCCAGCTCCGGGAGCCGCCGGAAGAACCGGTGCCGCAGATCCCGCAGGCGCCGCTCCGTGGATCCATCGAACAGCGCCTGCATCAGCAACCGCTCGAAGGGTTGCAGCGCCGCCTCCGATCCGGTCCGCCGCAGCCGGAAATCCCGGGCGAAGCCCTCCCGGATCTCCTCAATGGTCAACACCCCTCGACGAGCCAGATCCACCACCGTCGCCAGGATGTCCCGCAGATCCGCCCGCTCGTCCAGCAACACCCCCACCAGCCCCGGAGGATCCGGGAAGGGAGGCTCCGTCAGCAAATCCGGCCCGCTCCCGACGTAAGGATCCCGCCCCCATCGCGCCCAGACCCCTACGGCCAGCGCGGGCCCGGCCGCCAGCACGAACAGCCCGACCATGAGCAACGCCAGGTTATACAGCGGGAGTCGATCCTCCCAGACCTGCCACGCGGGGGGCTCCGGCGGGAGGATCCCATGGGGGAACTGAACCCGGACCTCGAAGGATTCGTCGGGGGCGAGGGGGCGCCGGGCCTGAAATCGAACCACCTGCCCGCCTTCCTCCGCGATCCCATCGGCCGGGCCGTAGGCGGCGATGCGCTGCGCGATCGCTCCTGGGGGCAGATACACAGTCACCGTGCTCTCACGGATCTCGTAAGCGTGCTCGGCCGGCAGCGGGTTCCACCAAAGCTGATCGCCCGCCGCGTAGCGCCGGATCGCCCCGCGAACCTGATACCGGAGATAGAACGTGCGGCGCGCGTTCGTGGTCGGCGGGAAGAACCAGCGGACGGTGACGGCCTCGACCCCTTCCTCCACGGTGTAGGTGAACGGTTCCCCGGTCGAGGCGCGGCGATAGGGATACCCCTCCTCCCCCATCTCCAAGATAGTGATCCCCTCGGTGCGTCGGAGGGGGATCTCCCGGAAGCCCCGACGGAACGTCCCGAGGAACCGGATGGCCTGACGTTCGACCACCTCCAGGGTCCCATCCGGCCGCACGTGGAGTTCGACGTCGAAGTGCTCCGCGACCAGAGAAGAGGACTGGGCACGGAGCCCAGGCACGGGCCCGAAGAGCCCCAGGAGCATGATCAGGATGCCGGACACCCATCGCAGGGGAACCCGCATGGACGCGCTCCTCGATTGCGGGAATCGGGGGAGCGTTTTCCTCGCCTCAAGCGCGCAATCGCCCCGGCCCATTTTACACGCATCGCCTCCGGGTCACCGCCCCGCCCCCGCTGCATCTAACATGGATGAGACTTCGAAGCGCAGAGAGGAGGTCGGATGCGATACCGGTGGTTCCTGGGGATCGGGCTGGCCGCGGTGATCGGCATCGCCTGGATCGGATGGAGCCGGAGCGGGGCGCTCGGGCTCCCCGTCCGGGAGGCGCCGCAGCCGGGCTACCGCGCGCCGGACTTCTCGCTCCCGACCCTGGGAGGGGAGACCCTGACCCTCTCCCGGTTGCGAGGGCGAGCGGTGGTGCTGAACTTCTGGGCCACCTGGTGCCCGCCGTGCCGGGCGGAGATGCCTGCCTTCCAGCGCCTCTACGCCCGTTACGCCGACCGCGGCCTGATCGTGATCGCCATCAACGCCACGTTCAGCGACGCCCCGGAGGCGGTGGCCGATTTCCGGCAACGCTACGGGCTGACCTTCCCCATCCTCCTGGATGCCTTCGGCGACGCGAACCGGAGCTACCGGGTCACCGCCCTTCCCACCACGTTCTTCATTGACCCGCAGGGGACGATCCGCGAGGTGGTGGTGGGTGGGCCGATGAGCGAGGCCGCTATCGAAGCCCGCGTACGGACGCTGCTTTCAGAGGGGGCGCGCTGATGCTCCCGGTCCTCCCCCTCGGCCCCCTGACGCTACCTACCCGACCCGCCCTCATCCTGATAGGGGTCTGGATCGGGCTGGCCCTGGCGGAGCGGGAGGGCCGGCGGCGAGGGATCGGCGCCGCGCCGGCCGCCGACGCCCTGGGCGGCCTGGTCATCGGATACCTGATCGCCCGCCTTGCGGCCTTGCTCCCTTATGGGATCCCCTCTCCGCTCGACCTGATCTACCTCCTCCGACCCACGGACCCCCTCCTGGCCCCGCTTCCCGGGCTCCTGGGGATGAGCGCCTGGATCGCCTGGCGGTGGCGCGTCCGTCGCGTCCCCTGGCGGACCGGGTTGGACACCCTGGCCCCTTTCGTTTTGGTTCTGGCCATCGCCTGGGCGCTGGGGGATTGGGCGGAGGGGTTGCGTTACGGGAAGGCCACGGCGTTTCCCCTCCTGGCCGCCCTGGGCGGCGGCGAGCGCCACCCGGTCCCCCTTTACGAGGCCGCGCTGGGGGCCCTCGCCTTGTTCCTGTGGGAACGCCTGCGGCGGCGACCCTGGGCCCCGGGCGGCGCGTTCCTCCTCGCCCTGACCCTTTACAGCGCCGTCCGCTGGTTCACAGAGGGGTTCGGGGCCGGCTCTCCGATCCTGCAAACCGTCGCCCTGGGCGGGATGTTGCTCGGCCTGTGGGGGCTTTCCGGCCTGACACAAGAGGGATCCGCCACCCCTTCATGAAGCGCTGTCTTCTTCCTTAAGAAAATCGTGGATGCGGTGCTTGAGGGCGTAGGCGGCCGCCTCCACCCGGTTGGAGACGCCCAGCTTGTCCAGGATGATGCTGACGTAGTTGCGCACCGTCTTCTCGGTGAGGAACAGCTCCTTGGCGATCTCCCGGTTGCTTTTCCCTTCCGCGATGCGGGCCAGGATCAGGCGCTCTCGTGGGGTGAGGTCCTTGAAGGCCTCCTCCCGGGTGGCCCGGGATCGCTGGCGGAACTGCTCCAGGACCTTGCGGGTGATGGTGGGATCCAGGATCGCCTCCCCCCGGGCCAGCGCCTCCAGGGCCTCGATCAGCTCCCGGCTCCCTGCCTGCTTGAGCACATAGCCGGAGGCCCCTGCCTCGATAGCCCGCACGATGAACTCCTCATCCGGGTAGGCGGTCAGGATCAGCACCCGAGTCTCCGGGAAACGCGCGGTGATCTCCCGGCACACCTCCACCCCATCCTGATCGGGCAGGCGGACATCCAGTATCACCAAGTCCGGGCGCAGGCGCTCCACCAGGCGCAGAGCCTGGGCCCCGCTCTCCGCCTCGCCCACCAGTTCGAACTCCGGCCGGTTCTGCAGCAGCAACCGCAGCCCCAGCCGGACCACCTCGTGATCATCCACGATCAGCAGGCGCAGGCGCTTCATCCAGACGTCGCCCCTTCTCCGCCATCGGCAGCTCCAGCCAGACCGTCGTCCCCTGTCCGGGCGCGCTCTCGATCCGCAGGACGCCACCCAGCAGCCGGGCCCGCTCCTGCATGGTGCGCAATCCCATCCCCACCGGGTGATCCGGGCGCATCCCGACGCCGTCGTCTCGCACGCCGATGCGCAGACGGTCGTCCTTCACCTGCGCCTCCAAGACGACCCGTCGGGCCCGCGCATGGCGGAGGACATTGCTGAAGGCCTCGCTCAGGATGGCCGCCAGATGGGCCGCCTGCTCCGGCTCCAGCAGCAGGTCCGGGATGTCCAGACGCACCTCAACATCCAGCATGCTCCGGAAACGAGGATCCCTCGCCATCTCCTCCAGCAACGTCCGCAAGTGGCCGGGCTGGCTCATCCCATGCAGGGTCGCGATGTAGAGACGCACGTCCTCGATGGCCCGGTTCAGCGCGAGCAGCATCTCCTCCAGAAGGGGGCCGACCTTGGGGTTCCAGCCGCAATGCTCCCGCACCGCCTCGACGAGCAGGCCGGCGGCGTAGATCTGCTGAAGGACCCGATCGTGGAGCTCCCGGCCGATCCGCTCCCGCTCCAGGGTGAGGATGTTCGCCCGCTCTACCTCCTCGATCCGCCGGTCGACCTCTACCTGAAACACCTCCAGCGCCCGCAGGAGGGCGATGAGGAGGATCAGGCCCAACAGGGAGCGCCAGACCGGCATGGGGATGCCGACGGTCTGGAACACTGTCATCTCGTTCAGGAGGTTGCCCGGGAAAAAAGGAACCACCGGCCCGAAGAGGCCCCCTGCGATCCCATAGCCGGCCATCGCCAGGCCGGCAACGCGCAGCGTGCGCAGGATGTGGGGAAGCTCCAGCGGGGCGATGTGGCGATGGGCGTGGAGGCGCAGCCCGTAAGCGGCGATCAGCCCCCCGGGCAGCCCCAAGCTGTAGCGAGCGGTGGCCCCCGCCACCCGATGCCACGCCTCGATCTCCGGGATCACCGTCAGGCCGACGTAGAAAGGCCCCAGCAACCAGATCAGGAACACCCCGGTGGGGACCCAGAACGCCCACCGCCACCGCGGAGGAAGCGGGCCCAGGGTGCTGATCCCGAACTGAAACAGACAGAGGAACGAAAGAGCGAGCAAAAAGACCTGGGCGATGTGCAATAACTGCACCAGGAAAGAGGGAAGATAAGTGGCTTGGATCGGGATAAATACATCGCCCCATTCATGCAAGCCATGGAGGACGCCGAAGAGGGCCAGCCAGGGCAGGGCCTGGGCCAGCCGCAGCCGGCTGTGCCGCAGGCTCTGGATGGCCAGGATCACCCCTGTGGTGAAGAAGACCTGGCCGTAGACCGAATAGACGATGATCCGATTGGTTTCGAAAAAAGCCTGAAGTGCCTCCCGCATGGGCCCGACCTCGGATGGGCGTGGCCTTCAGGTCCGGCCGGAGCGGATGGACCGGCGGAGCCAGCGGCGCATCAGGGCCCGGCGCACATACTTCCGATAGAGCAACCCGGTCAGGGCCTGGATGCGGCGGTGGAGCTCCCGGAACCGCCCGATGCGCTCGACGTCTGTGGCCAGATCGCCCACGAGGGGCGCATAGAGGGCGACGTCGTGGCGCACCTGAGCCCGCACCAGCCGCACGTAAAAGGCAAGGTCCCGACATGTGATGCCCATCGCCTCCAGATCCCGCACCACCCGCATCAGCGCCACGTCCTCCAGGCCGTAACGACGCTCCCCTCCGGACTCCCCGTCCGGGAGCAGGCCCATGGCCTCCATGCGACGGAGCTGGTCCAGGGAAATCCCCGCCCGTTGCGCGGCCTCCTCTGCGGTCAGAGAAGCCGACCCCTCCACGCCTTCTTCCCGGAACACCTCCAGAAGCGCCTCCAGGGCCTCCGGGCTCAGCGCCGGATCCTCCTGCAGGCGATCCAGCATCGCCCGCACCACCGGGAGGGGGAGCCGATGACGGGCCCGCAGATTCAGGATCAGGGCCAGCCGCTCCACGTCGCCGGGACAATACAGCCGGTGCCCGCCGTGGGTGCGGCGGGGCCGGATCAGACCCGCTTTCTCCCAATAACGGAGCTTGCTCGGCGTCACATCCGGGAAGCGGCATCGCAGATGCGCAACCACCTCCCCGATCGTCCACAGCCGCTCTGTCCGCTCCGCTTCCTTTCGCTCTTCCTCGTGACGCATCCCCTTTCGCTCCCTGTCCTATGGCCCTTCTCCCCGCTCACTCCACCGCACGGACCTCAATGGGTTCCGATATCTCTGGGGTCTCGGAAGCAGGCAGATCCGGAACCCCCCGCCCGATCAACAGGATCCCGATGGCCAGAACCAGGGCGAGGGCGGGAACCCGCCAGAAGGCGTTGAGCAAAACCTCCCCACCGGCGGCCAGCGCCGGACCCAATGCGGCACCCATCGCCGCCGCTCCCATGGACCCGCCGATGTTGCGGGCGAAGAGCAGCATGGCGGTGACCACACCGAGAACCTCCCGGGGCGCTTCCTCCTGCGCGCACACCAGGAGGGCCAGCATCACCGTCCCCATCCCCGCCCCGACGATCAGGCCGGCCAGGGCCAGGACCGGCAACGGGGCCCGCCACGCCAGCGCCCACAGGCCGAACCCCGCCATCATCGCGAGGGGACCCCAGCGGGCCATGGGCCGGGGCCCCCAGCGGGGCAGCCACCGCGCCGCCAGGACGCTGCTCACGGTCCAGCCTACGGTCATCGGGGAGAGGAGCAATCCGCCCACCGTGGCGCTCTGGCCACGGGCCACTTGCACGAAGAACGGGATGTAAGCGGTCATCCCGAAGAAGGCCATGCCGCCGAGCAGATTGCCCAGGAATCCCCGGAAGGCGAAAGGCCGCCGCAGCGCCGGGAAAGGAAGCAGCGGCAATTCCTGACTCCGCTCCACGAAGACGAAAAGGATCAGGGACAGCGCCGCCACGATCAGCGCGCCCGGGGATTCGAGCTCCAGGCCGTAGATCAGCGCCCCGGCCCCCAAGGTGAACAGAGCGGCCCCGCTCAGATCGATCCGCGGGGCTTCATGGCCGACCCTTTCCGGCACGCCACGGCCCACCAGCAGCAGAGCTGCGATCCCAAAAGGCAGGTTCAGGTAGAACACCCAGCGCCATGAGAAGTGATCCACGATCAGTCCCCCGATCAGGGGACCGACCAGGGCCGAGAACCCCCACACGCCGCTGATCCAGCCCTGCACCCGCGCCCGCTCCCGCAGGGGATACAGCTCCCCCACCAGGGTGAAGGTGAGGGTTTGCAGACCCCCTCCCCCCAGGCCTTGCAAGGTGCGGGTGGCGATCAGCATCCCCATCGAACGGGCCGCCCCGCTCAGGGCGGAGCCAAGCAGGAAGATCAACACTGCCGCCAGATACAGCCGCCGCCGGCCATACAGATCCGAGGCGCGGCCCCAGATCGGCCCGGACACCGTCGCCATCAACAGGTAGAGGGCGAAGGGCAGGCTGTAGAGCTGCACCCCGCCCAGCTCCCGGATCACCCGGGGCATCGCCGTGGCGACCACCGTCGCTTCCAGAGCCGCCAAGAACAGGCCCAAGATCAGGCCCGCGGTGACCCGAATCCGATGCGATACGACGGCGGAGGTGATCATGGCGGGTGGCGATGCCTCCTCTCAGCCTTCCTCACCCTTCAGAGGGTTCGGCGAGATGCGCGCGGATCCCTCGGGAAGCAACTCCATCTGCCTCCCTCCCGGGTTGGAAGGCCCGGCGTAAAGCAACCGCCCTCCCTCCAGGCACCCCCACGGAGGAAGCGAATGCCCGACGCAACGCTCCTGATCCAGGATGTGCTCCACCTGGAACCCTCGCACCGTCAGGGCGTCGGCGATGAGCCGCCGGTGGCAGCGCCACGGGAACCGCTCCGCGCACATGAGCGCGACCCGGGCGCGCCCGGCCTCCTCCATCACCCGCTCCAGCCCGCGCTGGAACTCCTCGCTCTCCATGTGGTCCGCATAGCCGCGGAACCCCGGCGTCTGCCAAGCGATATGGGGGGAGTCCAGCCGCGGGGCGCGCCGACCGCCCAGCTCCGGCAGGTGAAGGTAACCGATCCCCACGGCGGCCAGGGCCACCGCCAGGGCATCTCCGCGGAAATGGGGATGCCGCCGGGAGGACGGAAACCGCCGCACGTCTATCACCCACTCCACCCGGTGGATCCGGAGGAGCTCCAGGAACTCCTCCAGCGGCCGGTTCGAATGCCCTACTGTCCAGATTGTGGGCACTCCGCTCCCTCCACGCGGCCGAGGGCCACGTCGATTGTCACCGGGGCGGACCGGTTCTGTCAATTCTGGAGCCGGGGATCCGATTCGGCGGGTTCCGGAGAAGCGGTCGGCGACGCCCAAAACTCGCCGCCCGGGACAGGGATCCGTCGCGCTCGCCCTTCCCGCTCCAGGGCCTCCATGGCCTCCCGCATCCCCGGAAGATCCCTCCCGTAGATCTCCGCCAGCTCCCGGGTGGTCAGCGGCCCGTAGATCCGGAGCAGCTCCTCGATTGCCCGCGGGGGATGCTCCTTCAGGGTGGGAGCCAGCCGGCGGAGGACCTCCCGATACGTCGCATAAGCGCGGTGGCCCACCACGAGGACCGGTCGCTGGGCGCCCGGGACCGCCACCGACCCCACGTACCGGAAAAGCAGCGTGGGGAACCCCGTCACCCCGTAACGCCGGCACTCCTCCAGGTCCTCCTCGAACGCACGCGCCGCACGTCCGTTCTCTAGATCCACCCGCCAGCGTGCGAGATCCAACCCCTCTACCTCCCGGGCCAACTCCTCCTGGACCTCCCGCTGGGAGATGTTGCGGCGCTCGGTGAGGGCAGCTCGCCGGAACCGCCGCAGGAGCCGCTCCCCGATCTCCTCCCCCTGCAGAAAGGCCGCTTTGACGGCGATGCAGGCCGGCCACGTGGAGAAATGGGGATCGTCCAGCTCCAGCCACAGCCCTTCATCGATGGGCTGGCCCGAGCGCTGGGAGACCATCCGCCAGTGCGGGACGACCTGGGCGGCCGTGCGGATATCGTTGAGGGCGTCGTAGAACTCGGCCATGTCCCGCACCAGCCCGCCCATGACATACCGGATCCGCACCTGATCCCGAAAGGTCTCCCGCATCCGGTAGAGCATGGGCTCGGTGGCCCAGCACCACGAGCAGTAAGGGTCCGTGAAATACGTGACCTCCACCCGCGACGCCATCCCCTCTTCCTCACCCAATCGGTCCGCAACGTCCGGTGCTCCAATCACACCAGAGGCCGGGCTCTTCCGCCGGGAGGATTTCCAGGGTCTCCGAAGACGTCTCCGGCTCCGCAGGGGGCGCGGCCACCAGCCAGGCCACCTCCTCCGGGACCTCGGGATGGATCTCCTCGTGGAGAAGGCTCCAGCCCGCTTCCGAGAGCTCGCGCCGGACCCATCGGGCCTCCACGGCCGAGATCGTGGTGCAGATCAAACGCCCGTCGGCGGCCAGGAGCCCCGGCAGCCGGGCGAAGACCGCTTGCCAGCGGCTCGGCTGGGCGAGGAGGTCCGGCCGGCGGATCACGATGAGATCGAAGCCGCCCTCCCAGCCGGGCGGAAGGGTGGCGGCGTCGGCGCAGCGGAACCGGGCCCAGGGCACCCGCGCCTGAGCCCGCGCCAACGCCAGCTCATCCAGGTCCACCCCCACCATCCGCACGACCCCCGGCCCTCCCAGGCGGTCGGCCAGCGCAGCGGCCTCCTCCCCTTCCCCACAACCGATGAGCAGGACACGAAGCGGACGGCGAGAAGGAAGCCATCCCTCGATCGCCGGGAGCCACCTCATTCTCAACCTCCTCAACCTCCTCCTCTGAGATCAACGCCCCGGGGGCCCGGATCCTTCGGGGCCGGGCCCCCGGGCGGCCGTGCTCAGAACGGCCAGAGGTTCGGGATCAGGCTGAAGGGCCAGCGCTCGATGAGGAGGAACATCAGCGCCGCCCCCATCAGGGCCATGTTCTTGTTGAAGTTGACCATCTCGATGATGCGCTGCTGCTGATCCTGCACCGCCCAGAAGTTGTGCATCTTGAAGGTCACGGGCAGGAAGAACAGCACCGCGCTCAGCACCCCGATGCCCGGATACACCCCCAGCAGGAAACTAAGGCCGGAGATCAGCAGGAGGATCCCCGAGACGATCACCGCCAGCCGGGGCGCGGGCACCCCTTTATACGCGGCATACTGGGTCATCTGCTCCGTGCCCATGATCAGATGGTTGGCCGCGTTGAACAGGTAGAAGAGGCCGACGATAATCCGCCCGATCAGGAACAAGATCTCCATAGGACACCTCCGTGAGGATGGGATGAAGATCCGGGCCATCGCCCGGGGGGAACGCCGGCGATCGACGCCGCGCTCCCCCCGAGCGGGGTCGCCGCCGCGACCCGCCCGGGCTCCTCCTGCCTCCTGTGCGACCCGCAATCCATGACGTTCTCCCTCCCTCCGGCCAGACGCTTCCCATCAGCGGCCCACCGTGCCGGGAACGGCCGTCGAGGCCCGCCGCGCCACCTCGGCGCGGACCACCGGGGCCACCCGGGTGCCTAAGAGCTCGATGGCCCGCAGCACCGCCCGATGGGGCAGCGTGCCCACCGTAAGCTGGAGGAGGAACCGCTCGTGCCCGAACCGCTCGTGCTGATAAAGGATCTTCTCCGCCACCTCCTCCGGGCTTCCGATGAAGTCCGCCCCCTCCCGTCCCCGGCTGAACTCAAAGTAATCCGGGGTCAGGGGGCGCCACCCGCGTTCCCGCCCGATGCGATTCATCTGGGCGAGGAAGGCAGGGACCGCGAGTGTCATGGCCTCCTGCCGGGTCGGGGCGAGGAAGCCGTGGGAGGCGATCCCCAGCTTCGGCGTGTGCCCCGCCTGCCGCGCTGCCTCCCGATACAGATCCACCAAAGGGAGGAAATTCCGGGGCCGGCCCCCGATGATGGCCAACATCAGCGGCAGGCCCAACACCCCGGTCCGGACGAAGGACGCCGGCGTCCCCCCCACCGCCACCCAGATCGGAAGCGGGTCCTGGATCGGCCGGGGGTAGACCCCCTGATCCCGCAGGGGCGGCCGGAACCTCCCCGACCAGGTCACCCGCTCGGCGGCCCGGATCTGGAGCAACAGATCCAGCTTCTCCTCAAAGAGGGCGTCGTAGTCCTCCAGGTCGTAGCCGAACAGGGGGAAGGACTCGATGAACGAGCCCCGCCCCACCATGATCTCCGCCCGCCCCCCGGAGATCAGGTCGAGGGTGGCGAACTGCTGGAAGACGCGGACCGGGTCGTCGGAGCTGAGGACGGTGACGGCGCTGGTCAGCCGGATGCGCCGGGTGCGGGCGGCCGCCGCGGCCAGCACCACCGCCGGCGCGGAGACCACGTAGTCCGGTCGGTGATGCTCGCCCACGCCGAACACATCCAGCCCCACCTCGTCCGCCAGCGCGATCTCCTCCAGCAGGCGCCGGATGCGCTCTGCCGGGGAGAGGAGCTGACCTGTCTCTGGATCGACCGTCCGCTCCCCGAAGCTGTAGATCCCGATCTCCATCCGACCTCCGGCCTCAACCCGCTTCCGTCCCACCGGACCCCCAGAGGGAGGGCAGCGCCGCGATCCGCCGCCAGCCCTCCCCCTCTGCCACCCGTTCCACCCGCAGGTCCTCGAAATAACGGTCGAGGACCGCCTCCCGCTCCATCGCCAGCGGCGGGGAGCAGTAATCCTCTTCCTCCCACACGGCCTCCCCTGTAGCGGGGTCGAGCCGGGCGTTCTCCAGCGAGAAAGTCAGCGCCTCCCCGAAGGGCCGCAGCCGGCGGAACTCTCCCCTTCGCAGGCGCTGGTGAAGCTCCCCCGCCAGCGCCGGCCGAAGCCGCGCACGAACCAGGTAATGCGCCATACGGCCTCCCTCCGGGATCTGGCATCAGGATCGGCGGCTCGGATCCCGCCCCGCCAAGAGATCCGCGATCACCCACCGCAGGAACTCCTCGGGCACCGCCCCCTGCACCACCCAGCGATCGTTCAGGATCAGGGTGGGGACGGCGTGGATCCCCCGCCGTGCGGCCTCCTGCAGATCCGCCTGCACCCGTCGTTCCACCTCCGGGCTTCGGAAATCCCGCTCCCACCGCTCGAGATCCAGGCCCACCTCCCGGGCGCAATCCCGTAGAACCTCGAAGTCGGCGATGTTACGGGCTTCCACAGCGTGGGCCCGCTGCACCCGATCGAACAGATCCCAGTGGGCCTCCGGCCCGCCCTGGAGCTCCGCGGCCTTGCACGCTTTCAAGCCGGGCATGGAATACGGGTAAGGGAACGAGGCGCTTCGCATCCCCTCCACATGGATGGCCTCTCCGTCCGGATGCCGGCGGGCCGCCGCCCAGTGGGTCAGGATCTCCGCCTTCCCTCGCTCTGGTGACCCGAAGATCCGGGAGATCGCCTCCGGGTCCGGGGCGAGGGCGAAGCAACGGTGCTCCACCGTCACCCGTCCTGCGAATTCCCGCACCACCCTTCGGAGCCTCGCCGAGGCCAGGAAGCACCAGACTCAAAGCACATCGTGGTAGAACGTCACCCGCACCATCGCGCGCTTCTCCCTTATTCAGGGGGCTCCCCCTCGAAACCGTCCCCCCGGCTCACCCAGACCCCGTTCCCCGAGGGATCGCGCAGGAAGAACGCCGGGGAACCCTCGAGCACGAGCCGTCCGGCGCGGCGCGCCCGCTCCCGGATCCCCTGCCACGCTTCCTCGTCCGGGACCACCAGGCGGAAGGCCCGAAGTCCCACGGCGTCCGGAGGCGGCGGAGGCGCGCCCCGGCCGGCCCAGGTGTTCGTCCCCACGTGATGGTGGTAACCCCCGGCGGCGAAGAAGCGCGCCCCCGGATAGTCCCGCTGCGTCACCGTCAGGCCCAAGATCCCGCTGTAAAACGCCTCCGCCTCATCCAGATCCGCCACGTGCAGATGGATGTGGCCGATGTCAGTCTCCGGCGGCAGCCCGCTCCACGGCTCGGAGGCGCCCTCTTGAAGCAGCCCTTCGACATCCAGAGGGCGGGTCACCATCGCCAGCCGCCCCTCCCGCCACGGCCACTGCGCCCGGGGCCGATCCCGATAGATCTCCAGGCCGTTGCCGTCGGGGTCTGGCAGATAGAGGGCCTCGCTCACCCCATGGTCGGAGAACCCATGGAACGGCCACTCGGCCTCAATCAGGCGCCGAAAGACCCGGGCCAGATCCCGACGCGTCGGCACCCGGATGGCCACGTGATACAGCCCGGTCGTCCGCGGCGGCTTCGGCCGGGCGTCCCGACGCTCCGTCAGCGCCAGCAACGGGGATCGCGATCCCGGCGCGGACAGGAGCACGGTAGTTCCCTCCCGCCCGACCTCCTGGAACCCCAGAAGGTCCCGGTAGAAGGCCAGGGACCGCCCCAGGTCTCGGATCTGAAGGTGAACCCCACCGATATGGGTATTCTCGGGTAACCCGATGCGCTCCCTCATGCGTTTCGATCTCCTTTCTGGGCCTGGACCGACTCCACCTCTTCGCCGCGCGCGAAAGCGTAGCTGGCCTGGAGGATCCGCCACACCACCTCCAGCTCCGCCTCGTCCCGCGGCCCATATACCATCACATAGGTCGGGGGCAACACCCCCTGGGCGACCAGAGGGTGGAATTCCCCCCATCCGCGCTCCACCACGCGTTCCGCCAGCTCCGGCGGCAGCGATAGATGCAGGCTTCCATCGTAAGGGGGATGGAGATGGGCGAACTCATAACCGAACACAAAAGCCTCCGCCGGGCCCTGCGCTCGCTCCGGGTCCAGGTAAAACGCCCGGGCTCCGGGCACGGAGATCCGACTGGGGGCCACCCGAACGCCCGGCAGGGCCCGCGCCCGTTCGAACAGCGCCTCCTGCAGTGCCCGAGGGGCGTTCTGGGTGAGCTGCTGGTGGGGCATCGAGCGGCGCGTCAACGGCCGCTCCCCCGTGCGCGCTGGAAGATCCTCCAGGCGATCCATCGCTCTGCCTCCCTTTCTCAGCTTGCCCTTTGGTCCATCCATGGGCCGTTGGCTTTAAGAGACCTCATAGAGGCGGCAGCGCTCGCTCGATCTCGCCCCGCTGGGGCTCCAGCCAGTCCGGCAACATCAAGCCCGTCCCCAGACGTTCCGGCGGCTCATCCACCGTGAACCCGGGCGGATCCGTGGCGATCTCGAACAGCACCCCGCCGGGCTCCCGGAAATAGATCGAGCGGAAATACTTCCGGTCCATCACCGGGGTGACATAAAGCCCCCACGCCTGCAAATGGGTCCGCCAAGCGCCCTGATCCGCCTCGTTGGCAACCCGCCAGGCCACGTGATGCACCGTCCCCACCGCCACGCGACCCCGGGAGGCCCGGGGATCGATCCAGAGATCCATCCACGCCCCTGGACCCCCTGGGCCGACCTGCAGGCGGATCCGATCCCCCTCCTCCCGCTCCACTCGGAACCCCATTCCCTCGATCAGGAAACGAAGCGTGGGCTCCCCAACGGCCTCCAGAAGGGTCACCGCATGAAGGCCTCGGATCGCAGCATCCAGCGGAACCGGCCCATCCGGCCAGCCCGCACGCTCCTCCGCCCGGGGATGGGCGACCAGCTCCAGGGCCAGGCCATCGGGGTCCCGAAACCCCAGGACCACCTCCTCCTCTTGAAAACGCGGAGCGATGCGCTCCACAGCGACCCCATGGGCCTGCAACCGCTCCTGCCAGTAACCGATGGCGGCCGCTGGGATGGTGAAAGCAGTCACCGCAACCTGCCCCGCACCGACCTGCCCCGGGCGCGCCCCCGGCCACGGAAAGAACGTCAGCAAGGTCCCCGGCCGGCCCAGGGCATCCCCGTAATACAGGTGATAAGCGCCCGGGTCGTCGAAGTTCACCGTGCGCTTGACCAGCCGTAACCCCAGGACCTCCCGGTAGAACCCCAGGTTCCCCCGCGGATCCCCCGCCAGGGCCGTCACGTGATGAAGCCCCTGAATCCCCTCCACGCCCACCTTAATCTAAATCTCACTTTAGATTTAAGTTCGATCTTCAGTATATCCTCGACCCGGGATCCTGTCAAGGGCATGGCGAAGGGCGGTGGCCCTTAGGTGATCCGCATGGCCTGACCCCTGGGTGTGCCAGATCACACGGATGCGGAGGCCTGCTCGTCGTCGAGGTTCTTCCGCTCGAGGATGGTCAGCGGCAGGTCGTTCATAAACGGAGCAACATCCAACCGATGAGGATGAGGGATGAATCCGGTTGGGATGGAAGGCGTGATGATCGGATACGCAGAACCCTTTCCCAGAATCCCAGAGGGACCACCTGCTATAATGGTAGGAGTTGCACAGTTGGATCCGTCATTCCCCCGCGCGGCGGACAGGGTGATCATGATCGCGGAGGCGGCGACGATGCCGACGGTCTGCCTGCGATTCCGATTCGAGGAGCATCCGAAGATCCGCGCTTTGATGGAGGCCTGCGCCGACATCCAGCGGCAGGCCGTCGACTACGCCCTGGAAAACGGCAAAACCGCCACCTTCACCCTCATCAAAGCCCTCTACCCCTCCCTGCGGGATCAGCATCCGGATCTCCACTCGGTTTGGGTGCAGTCCGCCGTCCGCGCCGGAGCCGCCGTCGTCCACTCCTTCCGAAACCGCCAGCGAAAAGGGAAAACCCAGCTTCAAAAGCCGGAGATCCGGCGGCCCTTCGTTTATGTGCGCCGGGATCTGCTGCGGATCGAGTGGGACGGGGAGACGTTGACCCTGACCTTCCCTCTCTCCCCTCACGATCCAGATCCCATCGTCCTCACCTTCCGTCCCCATCACAAGTATCGCCGGCTGCTGGACGAGTGGAAGGCAGGGCGGGCGAAGATGGGGGAGCCAACCCTGACGGCCCACTCCCTCTCCATCCCCCTCAAGTTCCCCGACCCCATCCCCTATGAGCCGGAGGGGGTGATCGGGATCGACAGCCATGAGGGGAATCTGACGGCTTTCGTGACCTCCACCAGTGAG
>NZ_FYEK01000067.1 GCF_900187885.1 Thermoflexus hugenholtzii JAD2
GACGGAGCGGTCATAGTCGGCGGAGGTTTCGGCCACCTCCACCACCAGGAGGACGTCCTCAGGCCCGGGGTGGGCGGAGGCATAGAAGTCAGGACGATAGCGGAGCAGCGCCACGTCCGGCTGCGGCTCCGAATGGGCTCCCAGGCGGATGGGGTTTTGAACCCAGAGGATCCCTCGACCCCTTATGGGGAAAAGCAGGGCGGTGAGTCGCGCCACGGTTGCGGCGTGTCGGCTTCCGATGGGGCTCATGGTGACGAGTTCTCCTTCGATGAGCTCCACGC
>NZ_FYEK01000068.1 GCF_900187885.1 Thermoflexus hugenholtzii JAD2
CAGGTGGCGGTAGTGCTCCGCCCAGTCGATCCCGTAACCCACGACGAAAAGATCCGGGATCTCAAAACCCCGGTAGTCCACGGGGACGGAGACCTGGCGGCGATACGGCTTGTCCAAGAGCACGGCGGTGCGCAGGCTGCGCGGGCCCTGGCTCCGCAGATGGGCCTGCA
>NZ_FYEK01000069.1 GCF_900187885.1 Thermoflexus hugenholtzii JAD2
GCCGCCCGTCTGATCCTCGCCCTCTACCGCGCCCAGCGGCGGCAGGCTCGGGAGACCGACGCCCGCTTGGCGGAGATGGCCGAGGCCATCCACCGGCTGGGCGAGACCGTGCGCCACTTGGCCGAGACCGTGCACG
>NZ_FYEK01000070.1 GCF_900187885.1 Thermoflexus hugenholtzii JAD2
GCCGAGACCGACCGCCGCTTCGCCGAACTCGCCGAAGCCCAGCGCCGCACCGAGGAGGCCCTGGCCGCCCACCGGGCCGAAACCGATCGCCGTTTTGCCGAACTCGCCGAAGCCCAACGCCGACACTACGAGGAATTCGTCGCCCAACGCGCCGAGACCGACCGCCGCTTCGC
>NZ_FYEK01000071.1 GCF_900187885.1 Thermoflexus hugenholtzii JAD2
CTCACTGGTGGAGGTCACGAAAGCCGTCAGATTCCCCTCATGGCTGTCGATCCCGATCACTCCCCCCGGCTTATAGGGGATGGGGTCAGAGAAGGGCACGTCCAATCGCGTAACTTCTACCCTCTTATAAAATCTGTCGGGGCATGCCACAATAGATGGGAGCTGGGAACTCCGAGGACCTGTTGAGCGTCTTTCACTCGAGCGACCATATCCATGCGCCAACCCTGAAGGAGCAGGACCAATGAAACCGACAAATGGGATCGCCTGGCTTGGCATCGCCGGGCTGCTCCTGGCCTGTCAGGCCGGGGGGACGCCGAGCCCGACGCCCACGCCGGCTCCGCCGCTGCAGGCGCCGACGGCCACGCCCACCGCGATGCTCACCCCCACCTCCGCCCCGCCGCTCCGGCCCCTGGCGGTGGTGCGAGTTCAACCGACCGATCGGCTTCACGTGCGCACCGGACCGGGTCCGGATCAGCCGATCCTGGCCGAGCTGCTCCCGGACGCGACCGGGCTGCTGCCCACGGGACGGGAGCAGACCGTTCAGGGCGCCCGCTGGGTGGAGGTCCGGCTGCCGGACGGGCGGATCGGATGGGTGAACGCGTCTTTCTTGACGGAGGAAGTTTCCCCCCAGGCCTTCTGCGCGGATCCGCAGGTCCAGGCGCTGATCGACCGCCTGGAGGCCGCGATCCGAGGGCGGGACGGTCCGGCGCTGGCCGCGCTGATCAGCCCGGTCCACGGCTTGCATCTCCACGTCAACCGCCTCAGCGACGCGGTCCGGATCCGTCCGGAGCAGGCGATCACCCTGTTCACAGACGAGACGCCGGTGCATTGGGGTGTTCACCCGGCCAGCGCCATGGAGATCGTCGGCCCCTTCCGCCAGGCCGTGCTGCCGGATCTGCTGGACGTGATCGATCGCCCCCACGAGCGGCACTGCGGCCTGCTGGTGCCGCCGGTGACCTATCAGCCCGCGTGGCCGGAGGCCTACCGGGCCTTCAACTTCTACAGCCTGCACCGGCCGGGGACGCCGGGCAATGAGCTGGACTGGCGGACCTGGGTGGTGGGGATCGCGTATGTGGACGGCCGGCCTTACGTGGCGGTGCTGATGCAGTTCTTCTGGGAGCCGTGAAAAGATCCCCCCACCTTCTTCCCTTAGCGATCCTCCTCGGTGTAATAGGCGAGCCCCAGCACGCCTGGCCCGGCGTAAAGGCCCATCACAGGGGAGAAGGCGGTGAGGTAACACTCCCGGCAGTCGAAGCGGGCGAGGAGCTGCTGCCGCAGGGCTTCCGCCTCCTCCAGGGCCGCTGCATGGAAAACCGCCGCGTGCACCGGCCGATCCCCTACGTCGCGCGCCATGCGTTCGATCATCTCCTCGATGGCCCGACGCCGGGTACGCACTTTCGACAGCACCTCGATGCGGCCGTTCTGCATGGTGAGGATCGGCTTGATCTGCAACACGTCCACGGCCAGGGCCGCGAGGGCCGGCGCCCGCCCGCTGCGGATGAGATAGGTCACCGTCTCCAGGACCGCAAAGAAGCGAAGGCGGGGGCGAAGGGCCTCCACCCGAGCGACGATCTCGTCCAGAGATGCTCCCCGCTCCGCAGCCCGGGCCGCCTCCAGGACGAGGAAGCCCTGGGCCATAGTGGCCGCTTGGCTGTCGATCACCCGGATGGGCACCTCGGGGACCATTTGAGCGGCCAGCAGGGCCGCGTTATAGGTGCCGGTCATCGCCGCCGAAACGTGGATAGAGACGATCCCGTCCGCTTGCCGAGCCAGCTCCCGATAAGTCTCCAGAAAATCCCCGATGGACGGCTGGGAGGAAGTTGGCATGATGCCGGCGCGCTGCCAGGCATAGACCTCCTCCGCCGTCACGTCAATGCCGTCCCGGAAGACCCGCTCGCCCAGGAGGATCCGCACAGGGACGATGCGGATCCCATAGGCCTCGACCAGCTCCGGGGGCAGACACGCCACGCTATCCGTGACCACCGCGATCCTCGCCATGGCTCTCCCTCGGAGAAGGGATCGGGCAGGACTGCGCTCCCGCGCCTCGAAGCGTCCGGCGTGTGAGGATCCCCAGGGCCTGTAGAGACCGGAGGGAGAAGGGTTATGGCCGGCCCGGGTGGCGGAACATCCAGGCCTCCCAGGAAGCAACATCCCGGTCCAGCCAGAGGCGTCGCCAGAGCACCCGCCGCCGCTCCGCAGGGTCCGCCGGAAGCGGCTCCCGATTGGCCTCCAGGCGTTTGACTACGGTGATCCCCAGCATGCCCAGCGCCCCCGCGACGACCTCCGACGGCCCGTTGAGGAGGAGGACGAAGCCCGGCAGGGCCGCGATGGCCAGGAGGGCCGTCACCGCGGTCAGACGCAGCCCTCGCCCGACGGCGAGGCCTCCCAGGATCCACAGCGCCCCGGGAGGGAACAGCACCCCCAGCCACCCGAGGAAGGGCCCGATGCCCCGACCGCCGTGGAAGCCCAGGAAGAGCGGCCAGTTATGACCCAGCACAGCGGCCAAGCCGGCGGCCACCGCCACGCCCCGGGGACGTCCCAGGCTCATGGCCAGGAGAGCCGGCGCGGCTCCCTTCAGGACATCCAGGAGGCCGACCGGGAGAAGGGCCCAGCGGGACACGTGGTAATACACCATGGTCGCGCTGATCGTGCGGCTGCCCCACTGCCGCAGATCCACCCTCCGCAGGAGGCGGCCGGCAAGGTAAGCGGTGGGAATGGAGCCCAGAAGATAACCCAGCAGGATAAGTCCGAAATCCTCCATCGCTCCCTCCGCCCGGGAAACCGCTTCGAGGCGCTGAAGGAGCCACCTCTTTTCAGCATACCCCGGATCACGCGAACTTTCCAGAGCCCCTGCCGGGATTTCCCGCCATCCCCAGAACGGGCGAAAATGAAGCCGGACGGGGCCGGAGAAAGGCGCATCACCCCTTCACCACACAATGGAAGGAGGATTGGATGAGGGGAATCGGAGCTTGCGGGCGGATCGGGTTGTTGCTGATCCTCGGGTTCGGATGCCGGCCATCGCCCGTGCCGGCCTCCCCAACTCCAGCAGGCCAGCCCTCCCCTGTGCCGGTCTTACCCACCGCCGCTCCTGTCCCTGCGACACCGGAGGAGAAGATCCGTGAGCTCCGGCTCCGCAGCCCGGCCTTCGCGGATGGGGATCCGATTCCCGTGGCGTATACATGCACCGGAGCGGATCGCTCGCCTCCTCTGCGCTGGGACGCGCCCCCGCCGGGAACCCGCAGTCTGGCGCTGATCATGGACGATCCGGATGCGCCGGGAGGACGGTTCATCCATTGGGTGCTGTATCAGATCCCGCCCGACCGCACGGAGCTCCCGGAGGGCGTGCCGGCGGAGCCTGCGGTGGAAGGTATCGGGTTCCAGGGGCGGAACGACTTCGGGCGTATCGGATACGGAGGCCCATGCCCGCCGCCGGGCCCGGCCCACCGCTATCGGTTCACGCTCTACGCCCTGGACATCTCCCTGGATCTTCCGCCCGGCGCCGACGCCGCAGCGGTGGAGCAGGCCATCCAGGGCCACATCCGGGGGATCGGGCGACTGGTTGGGCGCTACGGGCGATGAGCCACGTCCACCGGGACGGTTATCCTCCCCCGGTCGCCGAAAGCAGCGCCACTACGCGATCGAGGATCGCCTCCGCGACGGCGGCTTTGCTCATCAGCGGGAGCGGCTCGATGCGGCCCCGGGCGTCGATGAGGGTGACCCGATTGGTGTCCACCGCGAACCCGGCCCCGGGCTCCGTCACATCGTTGGCGACGATGAGGTCCAGCCCCTTCGCTTGAAGCTTCGCCTGGGCGTTCTCCAGAAGGTCGCGGGTTTCCGCAGCGAACCCTACGATCACATGGGGTTTGCCGGCGGAGGCGCGGCGGGCGGCCACGCCCGCGAGGATGTCCACCGTCGGGATGAGCTCCAGGGTGAGCCCTTCCCCCCGCTTGATTTTAAAAGGCCGGCTTTGGGCGGGGCGGTAATCCGCCACCGCGGCGGCCATCAAGAGGACATCGGCGGCCTCGGCTTCCCGCCAGACCGCCTCCGCCATCTCCGCGGCGGTCCCCACATCGATGCGGCGGGCCCCGATAGGGGTCTCCAGGGCAACCGGTCCGGCGATCAGCACCACTTCCGCGCCGCGGTCCAGGGCGGCCTGGGCCAGGGCGAAGCCTTGCTTCCCTGAGGATCGGTTCCCGATGAAGCGAACGGGATCGATGGGCTCATAGGTGGGGCCGGCGGTGACCACCACCCGGCGGCCGGCCAGCGGGCCGTTCCGCCCCAGCGCCCGGCGGATGTGTCCCAGGATCTCTGCGGGCTCCACCATCCGTCCCCACCCCTCCAGGCCGGAAGCCATGCGGCCATAGGCGGGGCCGATGATCTCCACTCCCCGGGCCCGGAGCCGCGCCACGTTCTCCTGGGTCGCCGGATGGGACCACATCCCCCCGTCCATCGCAGGAGCGACCAAGATCGACGCCCGGGCCGCCAAGCACAACGTGCTGAGCAGATCATCCGCCAGGCCATGGGCCATCTTGGCCAGGAAATCCGCCGTGGCCGGGGCGATCACCACCAGATCCGCGGCCTCGCCCAAGGCGATATGGGGCAACGCGGTTTCCGGGGTGGGTGTCCAGAGATCCGTGTACACCGGCCGGCCCGTGAGGGCCTGGAAGGTGAGCGGGGCGATGAAGCGCGTGGCGGCAGCGGTCATCACCACGTCCACCCGGGCGCCGGCCTGGGTCAGCTTGCTGGCCAGGTCCGCCGCCTTATACGCGGCGATCCCCCCCGTGATCCCCAGGACGATCCGTCGATCTTTCAAGACTGGGATCGGTTCCATCCATTGCGCTCCGTGTGCGGCTCTCACAAACCTGACGCGCTATCTGGCTTCACTCCAGGAGGATCCGGTCGCCCTCCACGCCGGTGACCACCGCCAGGGATTCGATGGGCACGTTCAGGGATCGCAGTCGATCCCGCCCGCCCTCGAAGCGCTTCTCGATCACCGCGCCGATCCCCACCACCCGAGCGCCAGCGGCCTGAGCCAGCCGGGCCAGCGCCAAGATGGTCGCCCCGGTGGCCAGGAAGTCGTCGACGATCAAGACCCGATCCCCCGGCCGCAGATAGTCGGCGGCCACCAGCAACGTCACATCCCCACCTTTAGTGTGGGAGGGAGCGGTGGCGAAAAAGACGTCATCCCCCATCGTGAGGGGCTTGTGCTTGCGGGCGAAGACCAAGGGCACCCCCAGGGCGTAGGCGGTCATCAGCGCCGGCCCGATCCCGGAGATCTCCGCGGTCAGCACCTTGGTGGGCTCCAGGTGGCGGAACCGCCGGGCGAGCTCCTGCCCGCACGCGGCGATCAGGGCGGGGTCGATCTGATGGTTCAGGAAGGCATCCACTTTGATGATGCCGTTCCCCAGATGACGTCCATAACGCCGGATCGCTTCTTTCAACGCTTCCACCGGAAACCTCCCTTTGAAAGGCTTCGTATCGGATTCGGGCCAAGCAGAGATCTTCCAGCCCGGGTGTTCTCCTGGAAGAAGTTTGATCCGAGCCCCGTGGAAGGGCAAGGGGGCCAAGATAAGGAAGCGCGCGGCTCACCGCCGCGGGCGCACGCGGATGAGGCCGAGGATCAGACGGCGGGCGGTCGGATCGGCCCCCTCCCCGCTCACCGGCAGCCGTTCCCCGGTCTCCAGCAGATACATCCCGGCCTCCAGGAGATAGTCCCCGGCGGGCATCTCCGCTGGCAGCCGGAGCACATAGCGATCCCGCAACGGCTGACCGGGGATCCAGTGGGTGGTCGGATACGCCCCCTCCAGGGGAACCTGATCGTCCTGGGCCCACACCGGGTTGCCGGTGGCCGGGTTCCAGGCCTCTCCGATCAGATGGGTGAACACCACATAGGAACGGGGGATCGGACTCTCCGCCTCCCAGTAGAGGTCCAGAAACAGCGTATCCCCCGGCGCCGCCTCCGGTGGATCCCCCTGCTGGACCCCATACAGGCTGTAACCCAGGAAGCGAATCCGATTCCCCAGGCGCGCGGACATCGGACGGGCGATCTCCGAGGGGGAAGGAGGAGGGATCGTCCCCTCCACCCGGAACGCCGGGATCGTCACCGATCCGTCTCCTTCCGCCTCAACCCAGACGACGTAATCTCCCGAAGGCGTGTAAGGGGTGACGGGAAGTTCCAGCGAACCCCGTCGGATCCCTGATCCCGCCGGGACATGGAGCTCCGTCCGAGCGACCCGCTGATCGGGCCTGCGGATCCATTCCACTGTTAAGGAGAGCGGACGGCCAGGCTGCAGGTAAAGGCCGATGCGCATGGTCTCCCCGGGCCGGAACCCACGCCCCACCCGATCGTATCCGAGGAAGATTCCAGACGGATCCTTCAGGCGATGGATTTCGTTCAAGCGGGCCAGGTTCTCCGCGGGGACCGCAGGCTCCTGAGGAGAGGCTACATACAAGATCAGAGCGTTGTGGCCGAAGGGGAACTCCAACACGCGATGAAGATGGGCGTCCAGCCACCGTTCCACCCAGCCCTCGGGGTCCTGGAGGTGGCTTTCCACCCGGGCCAGCCAGATCCGCGGATGGGCCCGAACGATCCCCTCCAGCTCCCCCCCCACCGTGTCCGATCGAACCGGGACAGCCTGCCGGGGGACCGGATACACCGGCGGGAGGCCGTTCGTCCCATCGATCCGCTCGTAGTAATACTGAAACTCCGGCGCGCGGTCCCCGGAGACCAGGATCACGCCATCCCCGGGTCGAGCGTAAACCCGGATCAGGAAGGGAAGAAGGGCCGGATCCGCCCGCCAGTGGCGGTTGGCGTAATACGCTGGGAGCGAGGCCAGCGATAGGCCGAAGGCGCCCAGCGCCAGCACAAGGGCGAAAGGTCGGAGGCGGGGGATGGAGAAAGCCCGGGCGATGGAGAACGCCAGCAAGAGGCTGAAGTAAGGTAGAGCGGGGAGGAAGTAACGCGCCTCCAGGCGGGGCGTATACAGGAAAGACCGGGGGCGGGTGATCAGCCAGACCGCAACGGGCTGGAGAGCCAGCCCGATGCTGAGCAGGGCCAGAGGAAACAGATCCCGTATCCGGCGCGTCGCGCGCACGGCTTCCCGCGCGGCGACGGCGATCCCGGGGAGCATCCCGGCGATCAGAAGCACAGCAGGCCCAGCCCATCGCTCCACATCGGTCGAGATCCCCGTCGTCCAGAGCACCGCGCTCAACTGCAACACGGCGGACCACCCAGGGGGCGGACCGCCCGCCGACCAGGTGGCCATGCGAGGCAAGGCAAAGGCGAGCCACCCGAGCATCAGGAGCGCGAGCGTTCCGTGGGCGAGCAGCCATCGCGGCCAAGCGCGCCGGGGGATGGCCCACAGCAGGCTGAGGCTCTGGGGGATCCAGGCGAAGAGGGCCAGATAGACCGAGAAGAGGGCGATTGAGCTGCTCAGCGCCCACGCGCCCCATATCCGGAAGGAACCCGGTTTGCATGCGACCCGCAACGCAAAGAACGCGGAGAGGGCGATCCCAAGGGCCGCCAGGGCATACATCCGGGTTTCCTGGGACCACCAGATGTGAAAACGGGAGAGACCCAGAAGCCAGAGGGCAAGGAGTTGGACGCCGGGTCCGCCCAGCCGGCGGCCGGCAGCCCCCGCTGCGGCCACGGTGAGGACCCCAAAGGCCACTGATGGGAATCGAGCGGCGAACTCCCCATCCCCCGCCAGCCGGATCCAGGGCCAGAGCAGCGCATAGTAAAGCGGGGGGTGAGTGTCCCGCGCCGTCCCCCAAATCATCTCGGGGAACGGACGGCGGGCCAGCCCGATGGTGAACCCTTCGTCCCACCAGACGTTTGCCTCGCCCAGGCGATGGACGCGCAGGGCGAATGCAACCAGCAACCCCACAAGGGCCAGGACCCGGTATGCCATCGCGCTCTTTAACTCGCCGCTTCGAGAGGAGCTCATGGCAGATCAATTGCTGCAAGTGGAACGACTCGATCTTCTTGAGGGACAAACATGCCCGAGTGGAAATTCACACGCTCGCCGGTATCCGATCGGTAAACCCCTAATCCGATTCGGTAAGCGCCGGGGGATGCTGTCGGAGATATGGGAAGGCGCCGGATATCCTGCACGCTGGCGCCCACGCGCATCCAGCGCGGCGGCAACGTCTTGCCGATGAGATAGCCATCCTCTTGGGCCACCAGACGACCGTCGGGCCCATAGAGGTGAAGGAAAACCGTCCAGTCCTCATGAACCGGAGCACGAAGCGCCCAGGTCGTCAGAACAATCAGCTCCCCTTTTCCCCGCTCCACAGATGCTTCGCACAGAACCAGCGACCCCGGCCCAAAAGATGCCCACTCGAACGGACACGGCCTGCGGCCACCGACTCGCACGAGACGCAAGGATCCCTCCGTTCGATAATCCACTCGGAAAACGGCGTCCGCACGTTGCACGATCTCCGCCATTCCTTCCCAGCCCGGCCAGGATCCCAGCGTCCCATACCGGAAGCGCCACGGTTGCAGAACGTCCGGGAATGAGAGGGCAAGGACCTCCCATGATTCCCCCAGATTAGCGTGCAGGAACGCCCCGATGCCCACATAGTCTGGGATGAGAGGGATCCCTTCGTGGCCGAATGGATAGCGCTCCGATGAGCTGGCCAGCCAACTGGGATAATTGATGAACACAAGCGTAGAACCCGGGGGGACCTCCCGCACCTGTCTCAAGGTTTCCCGGACCAGAGCGCCGCCTGCCTTCAACTGCTCAAGCATGTTCTTTAGGAAAGCGCCATGGGCAAGGGCCACGGCACTGATTCCAACAGCGGCGAGGATCCTCCCCCATGAAGGGCGCCGGGCAAGCCACTGTATCCCCTCCGCCCAGATCCAGGCCGCTCCCGCTGCCCCCAGATACATCAAGCGGGGGCCGTCCATGACATACACGAAGGGTCGCGTCAGCAGCGCCGGAAGCACCGCCAGCCCATACCATCCCACTCCTACCACCCAGACTGATATGTAACCGGACTGATAAAACACAAAAGCCAGCGCCCCCAGGACGATCAGCCCGAGTAAGGCCAGCGCCGCAGACCCGGCCGGCCAGCCAGCGGGGATCGCCTGAGGAAGCGGGGTGATCAGTCCTTGAAGGAAATAAAGCGCGTTCCGTCCCCAATCCGCAACCGGTAGGCCTCGCATCGCCTTTCCGGGCCCAGCAAGGGAAACCCAGAGCGCCAGGGAGGCCATAGGGAGCATTCCATAGATCCAGGCAAAGATCCGAACGCGGGGATCAGTGGCCACAGGGCGCTTACCAGATAACATCGCCGCCAAGCAGACCAGCCAGCCCGCCATGACGCCGTGCTCGGCCGCGAAGGGGGCCAGCGCCACCGGGAAAAGCGCTCCAACCATCCCGCGCAGAGTATGGGTAGAAGCCAGCAGGGCCCCCAATAAAGCAAAGAAGGCAACCAGCGGATGAATCAGAGCGCTTGGATAAATCACCGCCTGCAAGCTGAACGGGAACAGAAGAAACCAAAACGCCGCCAGGAGCGCAGTCCATTGCGATCCGGATCCGGAGATGCGCCGATACAGGAGGCCCACCAGAGCGGCGTTGAAAATGTGCAGCGCCAATCCCAATCCCCGAAGGGCGAGGACAGCACCCTTCCCCCATAACAGGTCCGCCGCCTTCCAGAGCGTGAGGCCGAGGGATCGGTAGTAACCCACCGGCCAGCGAAGAGAGGTCCAGATCTCAGCCCATCGGGCATCCCGCGCCGCTTGCAGGACAACCGGATCATCGAACAAATAGGGGAGAGACAGGAAAGGTCCGAAGAGCCCCCACCCCAACCCACCCAGAAGCAATAGGGTAGCGAGCCGGAGCCCCAGAGAACGCACTCGATGACTCTCTTGACGGACCGTGTTCACCTCTCATTCCTCTCCGGCAGATCCCTCGCCCTCCTCCTCCCCTCCCTCGCCTTCGCCGGCCAGTTCGGGCATCGCCTTCTCGATCTCCTCCGGCGTCTGGCCGGCCTCCAGGCGCTCGATGACCTCCTCGAACTCCGGGCCCAGATCGCCCAGCTCCTCCCCCAGCTCCTGCGTCATCCGCCGCATCCAGCGGCCGATGGAGCGAGGATCCTTCTCGTCCACATCCCCGATCCAGTCCGCGTCCGCCAAAGACTCCAGCCGCGCCTCCTCCGAGCGAAGCACCCGAACCCGGGAGATCAGACGGACCAGATCGGAGCTCCCACAGTAGGTGCAGGTGACCTGGCTGTGGTCGACCTCCGAAAAAGTGCGGAAGAAAGCCGTGACCCGACGCCGACACCGACGGCAGCGATACTCATAAATCGGCATGCGGAACCCTCCCCAACAGGATTCCACCGTGGAGGCAATTCCTGATTATAGCCCGATCCAGGGGTCCGGCGGGGAGCGCACGGGTTCAGGTAAAATGAGAAGCGATCCCACCGCATGCGGAGCACGATGAGCAAACGGAAAGGCGCGGAAACCATGGAAACGGTTTTCTCTCCGGCCGTCACCCTTGAGGGGCTGGCCCAGCGCCCGACCCAGCCCCTCGTGGTGGTGATCTCCGGACCCTCCGGGGCCGGGAAAGATTCCCTGATCCGGCGGATGAAGGAGCTACAGGTCCCCTTTCACTTCGTGGTCACCGCCACCTCCCGTCCCCCGCGCCCCGGCGAGGTCGACGGCGTGGATTACCATTTCCTCTCCCGGGAACGGTTCGAGGCCGGTATCCGGGCCGGGGAGTTCCTGGAATACGCGGTGGTCTACGGGGATTACAAGGGCATCCCCCGCTGGGAGATCGAGAACGCCCTGGCCAGCGGTAAGGACGTGATCCTGCGGGTGGATGTGCAGGGCGCGGCCACCCTCCGCCGCCTGATCCCCGAAGCGGTGTTCATCTTCGTCATCCCTTCCTCCCGGGAGGAGCTCATCGAGCGCCTGCGCGCCCGCGGCACCGAGAGCCCGGAATCCATCGCCCGGAGGCTCCAGGCGGTGGAGGAGGAATTAAAGCACTGGGCGGAGTTCGATTACGTGGTCGTCAACCGGAACCAGCATCTGGACGAGGCGGTGGCGGACATCCTGGCGATCATCCGCGCGGAGCACCGCCGAGCGCATCCCCGGGCGGCCCGTCGGGAACCTATGTCCCCTCCGCCGTCGTCTCGATGAAGCGTGCAACCCCACACGCTTCCGAAAGGGGACCTGTCCATGGCGGGAATGGGAGATCTCTTCACGCACGGGCGGGCGGAGTACTGGAAGCGGGAAGCGCCGCTGGCGGCCCGCCTCCGGCCCCGGCGCCTGGAGGAGTTCCTCGGCCAGGACCACCTGATCGGGCCCGGAGCCCCGCTCCGGCGCTTGATCGAAGAAGGCAAACTGCTCAACTCCATGATCTTTTGGGGTCCCCCGGGCACCGGGAAGACCACCCTGGCCCTGCTCATCGCTCAGGCCGCCGGCGCCCACGTGGAAAACCTGAGCGCGGTCACCGCCGGCCTGTCCGACCTGCGTCGGGTGATCCAGGAAGCCCGGGAACGCCGCCGTCTCTACGGCCAGCGCACCCTCCTCATCGTCGATGAGCTCCACCGCTTCAACCGGGTCCAGCAAGACGCCCTGCTCCCCCACGTGGAGGACGGGACGGTGGTGTTCATCGGCATCACCACCGAGAACCCTTACTTCGCCGTCGTCCCCGCCCTGGTCTCCCGCTCCCGGGTGTTCTCGTTCCGTCCCCTCACTGAAGAGGAGATCCTGGCTCTGCTGCGCCGCGCCCTGACCGATCCTGAGAACGGCTACGGCGGGCAGCCCATTGAGGTCCCGGAGGAAGTCCTCCGCTTCTGGGCCCGGCTCAGCGAAGGGGACGCCCGCAGCGCCCTGAACGCCCTGGAGCTGGCGGTCAGCGCCACCGCCCCCGGACCGGACGGGGTGATCCGCATCACGATGGACATCGCCCAGGCGGTGGTCCAGCGGCGAGCCCTGGCCTACGACCGGGAGGCTCATTACGACACGATCAGCGCCTTCATCAAGTCCATCCGGGGCAGCGACCCCGACGCCGCCTTGTTCTGGCTGGCGAAGATGGTGGATGCCGGGGAGGATCCCCGTTTCATCATGCGACGCCTGCTGATCCTGGCAGCGGAGGACATCGGGCTGGCGGATCCCATGGCCATTGTGGTCACGGCGGCGTGCGCCCAGGCCCTGGAGTGGGTGGGGATGCCGGAGGCAGCCTACCACCTCGCGGAGGCCACCCTCTACCTGGCCACTGCCCCTAAAAGCAACAGCGCCGGAGCCTATTTCCGGGCCCTGGAGTTCCTGCGAGCGCATGGAGCCGGCGAGGTGCCCGCGCACCTCAAGGACGCCAGCCGGGACGCGGAGGCCCTGGGCCACGGCCAGGGCTATCAATATCCCCACGAGTTCCCGGGGCACTTCATCCGCCAGTCCTACTGGCCCGTCGGCCTCCCCCGGGTCCGGTTCTACAGGCCCTCGGATCAGGGCTACGAACGGGAGGTCGCCGAGCGCCTCCGCCGCTGGTGGGGCGCCCTTGAAGGACCGGAGCCCTCCTCCATCCCGTCCGAGGAAACGTGAGCGCATCCCGGCCCCAGGATGAACTTGGCGCCGGGTTGGAATCCGAAAGACGAAACATGGGAGGCGGGATTGGCCCGCACGATCGCCGTTGTCAGCCAGAAAGGGGGAGTGGGCAAAACCACCACGGTGGTTCATCTGGGGGTGGCCCTGGCGGAACGGGGAGCGCCCACCCTGCTGGTGGATCTGGATCCTCAAGCGGCCCTGACGGCGGCCTTCGGGATCAACGAGGACCTCCCCTCCGGCATCGAGGCCGCGCTGCTCAGAGGCATTGCCCTGGCCCAGGTGATCCGGAGCATACGCCCGGGTCTGGATCTGGCTCCCGCCACTTTCCAGCTCCACCAGGCGGAGATGAGCCTGCATCAACGGCCCAGCTGGCAACATCGGCTCCGGGAGGTCCTGCGGCCGGCCCAGGAACGCTACGCTTACATCTTGATCGACGCGCCGCCCGGCCTGGGCCCGCTGACGGTGAACGCCCTCACGGCCGCCGACGCCTTCCTGGTGCCCATTCGGCCGGACTATCTATCGCTCCGCAGCCTCAAGGGCCTGCTGATCGCAGTGGGGCGGCTGCGTCAGCAACTGGGGCTCTCCCTGGAGCTCCTGGGCATCCTCCCGACGATGGTCCAGCTCCACGTCCGACACCATCGGGATGTGCTCTCGGAGTTGACCGCCGCCTTCGGTCGGAAGGTGTTCCCGGTTTTCATCCCCCAGACCATCCGCTTCGCGGAGGCGCCGGTGGCCGGCAAAAGCCTCCTGGAGCTCATGGCCAGCCACCCCGGCGCCCAGGCCTACCGTCGCCTCGCCGCCCTCATCGACGAGACCCGCCCGAAAGCCCGCTGAGGCCCGGCCTGGATCCAGCCCGCATGTCCTCCTCACCCGCTCGATCCCGCCCGGGATCCAAACGCCCAGCACGGCAATCCCTCTCGTTCGGCCGCCCGAACCAGTTGCTGGTCAAAGCTCACGAAAAGAATGCCCGCGCCCAGCATCTCCGACCACGTGAGAGCTCCTGCAAGGTGAACCGCATCATATGCGCGCAACCCATAACGCCACGAAAGGTCCGCAGCACGCCGGGCTAAGGCCCCCGTCACAGGAAGCCGAACGTAGAACGCCCAGTGGCTTAGAAAATCCTGCCATGCGCGTCCGGCTTCCGCCGCGGAAAGCCACCCCAGGCGGATCGCTTTGCTCAAGGCGGAAGCCATCTCCACCTGGGCAAGGATAACAGTTCCCGCAAGCACCTCTCCCTCCAGCAGCTGGGCCACCTGATCGCTGTGTGTCTCCTGAACATCACGCTTGACCAGGGCGCTGGTATCCAGATACAGGACTTTCATTCCCGATCCTCTAACACCAGTTCTGCAAGCGTCCCCGGACCATGAAGCCGGACTGCGGGTTGATAGGGGGGCAGCAGGTGGCCGTTCCACTCGATCAGCCCGGCACGCATCAATTGAGTCATGCGGCCTCGAGGATCTTCAGAGAAGGGAAGGATCTGCCCGATCGGCTCACCGCGCTCCATCAGGATGATGGTCTCTCCTTCTTTGACTCGCTGAAGGTAATATCCCAGACGATCCCTGAACTGACGAAGGCCCAAACGGATCACGCCCATGTCGCTCCCCTCCCGGTTGGCATTCTCGTGACTCATGATAGCCCAATCTACATCAACGGTCCCCTTCGCTCCCCTGAGCAAGAGGATAAACGTGAACGGAGCGTCTACAGGGCGATCAGGCCCCGGCGCAGGCCCTGGCGGACGGCTTCGGCGCGATTGACAGCATTCAGTTTTCGGTAAATTGAGGAGATATGGAACTTCACGGTGCGCTCGCGGATGCCCAGCCGGGCCGCGATCTCTTTGTTGGCCAAGCCCTCAGCCAGCAACCGCAGGATCTCCAGCTCCCGGGGCGTGAGCGGCTCACCCGGCTCTTCGATCCCCTCCGGCCGCGCCCCGAACCCGGGCATCCAACGGGGATCGATCACCAAGAGGCCCTCCGCCAGGGCCCGCACGGCCGCCCGCAGTGCATCCGCTGAGGTCTCAAAGAGGAGCACCCCGTAAATCGGGAAACTCATCGCGATGGAGGGGAGCAGCCGCTCCGCCCCTTCCGCATCTTCCACCAAGAAGAGGACCGCCGGCCCCTCGCCGGTCCACTCCCGCCATCCCCATCGCGCATCCATGGCCGGGTGCACCCCCGCCACCACCACAACCTCAGCGCTGGAGCGCCCCAGATCCATTAGGGAGGACGCCTCCTGCACCACCCGGATCTCCTCCCCCTCCAGCATCGCGCGCAGTCCGGCCCGGAGGGCCGGAACGGCCGCCACGACGGCCACGCGGATCATCCGTTCCCCTCCCGGATCAGCCCATCTACTGCGTCCGCCGGGACCGCCAGGCTTTGATCCCCACCCACCACCATCGCGCTCACCCCCACCACCCGTCCCCAGGCGTCCAGCAGCGGGCCACCGGAGTTCCCAGGCGCCAGCGCCGCATCCGTGCGCAACAGACGGAGCGTCCTGCGCGGGCCGCCGGTTCGGACGGTCACCCATCCGCTGAACACCCCCAGGGTGACGGAATAAGGCTCGCCCCATGGATGCCCCAGGGCCAGCATCAGGGATCCCGCCCGGAGCGTGGCCGGATCGCGAAGGGGAAGCGCGGGCCCCACCGGCTGTGGGAGCCGGAGCACCGCCAGATCCAGCTCCGGCTCCACAATGACTGGCACCGCCGGCAAATGCTCCCCCGTCCACAGGGTCACCCGATGGGGCTCGCGGGCGAGCAGATGGGCGCTGGTGACCACAAGCCCCGGCCGCACGAGGAAGCCGGCCCCAAATCCCCCGCGGCCGTTCCACACCCGCACAACGCCCGGGATCACCTGCTCCAGGACGGCCCCCAGGGCGGCATCCACCGCCGCCGGAAGCCCCGCCACGGTCCACCCCGGAAAGGCCATCGCTCCGCCTCCCATGCCTCCCGACGCTCCCCGATGATCAGCGACAGCGTCCGCCGCTCCTCCCCCCGGAGCACCTCCACCTCAACCGAACGACCCACCACATCCCCGAAGAGCCGGGTCTGGAGATCCTCCACCTCCTGGACCGGATGGCCCTGGAAGGCCGTCAGGATGTCCCCCGGGCGCAACCCGGCCTGAGCTGCCGGACTGCCTTCCTCCACCCCCACGATCAGCAACCCATGGGATTGAGGACGCCCCAGGGCCTCCTGTTGCGCCGGGGCGAGGGGAACCGATTGCGTCCGGATGCCCAGGTAGCCCCGGCGGACCTGCCCTTCACGGGCCAGGGCTTCCGCCACCCGCCAGGCCAGCCGGATGGGGATGGACAGCGGGATCCCGGCCAGGCCGGAGGTGTTGATCCCGACCGCTCGCCCTTCCCCATCGATCAGCGGGCCTCCCGAGAAGCCCGGATACATGGTGGCATCGGTGCGGAGATAGCGCTCCAACCATCCGCCCCAGGGGGTGCGGAGCGGACCACCGACCGCGGTGATCACCCCCAGGCTGGCCTGGATGCCCTCTGAGGTGGGCCGCCCCAGGGCCAGGACGATCTGGCCCACTCGGGGTTCCCGCTCCGCGATCTCCAGCACCGGAACCGAGCCCTCTGATACCCGCAACAGCGCCAGATCCGTGGCGGGGTCCCGGCTGATGCGGACGGCCGTCCGCTCCCGGCCGTCCGGCAACACCACCCGGATCTCCTCTCGCTCGATGACGTGGTCCGCCGTCAACACCAGGTCCGCCGCGTAGCCGACCCCGCTGGCCGGCCAGCGATCCCGCGCGTCCACAGTGACCGTGGCCGCCGCCCCTCGCGCGGCGGCCTCCGCCAGGGCCTCGGACAGAGCGACCAGTGGATTCAGAAACTCACGCTCCATGGGGGCCTCCTTTTGTTTCGGTTGCCCGGGGAGCGAGGCCGATCGCCTTCGCCTCCTTCGGGTCTCTGCGCTCAGCATACCGTGGGGAATCCTCCCGGCGCCCCGGCCATGCGGACAGGAGAGATCCCGGACTTCCGGGCAGCCCCTATCTCTTCGTAGAAGCAGCTTTCGACACAACCTTGCCGTCTCGAGGACGGAGGTTCAGGGCTAAAGCTGTAGGAGCAGCTTCCGCCGCGACCCATCAGGGTTCAAAAACAAGAGTTCGGGGCTACAAAAAGACCGATGCCTGCAGGAGCGGCTTCGGCCGCAACCCCTTGTCGCATCGAAGACCGGGGTAGGGTTCACCCCAGCTCACGATAAACCCCAAGGGTGCGCCAGGCGGTCTCCTGCCAGGAGAACTGCCCGGCGCGGGCCCGCGCCGCCGCCCGCCACGCGGGGTCCTCCGCGCGTCGCCACGCGGCCTCCAGCGCCCGGGCCATCCCCTCTACATCCCGGGGATCAAAGAACATCGCCGCTTCCCCTCCCACCTCCCGCAACGCCGGGATGTCCGAGCACGCCACCGGCACCCCGCAGGCCATCGCCTCCAGCACCGGCAGGCCGAAGCCCTCCCAGAGGGAAGGGAAAACGAACAGCCGCGCTCCGCTGTAGAGGGCCGGCAGATCCTCCTCGGGAACCATCCCCAGATCCCGCACGCCCGGCCGGAGCCGCAACGGGTAACGGGGATCCCGCGGGCCGGCCAGGACCAGGGTCGCCGATGGATCCGGGAGCCGCCCCCGCACGCGCGCCCACGCCTCCAGCAATCGATCGATGTTCTTCGATGGCTTGTTCACCCCCACCCAGAGGGCATACGGCGGCCGGATGCCGTAATGGGATAGGACCTCCGCCACCTCCTGGGGAGGGCGCGGGAAGAAATGGGGGTCGGCCGCTTCAGGGGTCACCGCCACCCGGCCGCGGGGGACGCCGAAGAGGCGGAACAAGTCTTCCTGCGTGGCCCGGGAGATCACGAAGACCGCATCCGCCCGGGCCAGGACGCATCGATGCCAGAACCGGTAGAGCCATCGCTGGAGCGGGGACCAGGCGGCGGGCAGGCGCAGCGGGGCGAAATCATGCAACGTCACCGCGAGCGGCGCCGACCGCCGGAGCAGACCCAGGGGGACCGCATAGTGGGGCACGTGGACCAGGGCCTTCGGCCATCGCCGGAGAAGCCAAGGGATCACCCCATGCTCCGCCGGCACAAAGGGAGGGATGGAAACCGGGATCCGCTGCACAGCCGGGAAACGGTCTAACGTCTGGAGATCCCAGCGCCGGTTGGGCGCATGCGGCACGTAGAGCAGGCGCACGCGCAGCCCGGGCTCCAGCGAGAGCATGGCCTCCAGCAGGCGGAAGGCGTAGCGTCCGATCCCCGGGAAGCGATCCTGGATCACCCGGCCGTCGAACACCACCTCCATCCCCGGGCTCTCCCTTACGCGCCGGACGCCCGTTCATACAGCTCCACCAGCACCCCAAAGGCGCTGCGGGGGTGAATGAAGGCATACCGCGTCCCATCGCTCCCCACCAGAGGGGATTCGTGGATGAGCTGCACGCCGGCCTCCCTCAGCCGCTTCAAGGTCCCATCCAGATCCTCCACCTCTACGCAAATGTGATGCAGGCCCGGGCCCCGACGGGCCAGGAACTTCGCGACCCCGGACTCCGGATCCGTGGGCTGCACCAGCTCAATCTCTCCCCCTTCCATGGGGAAGAAAGCCACGCGGACCTGCTCGGCCGGAGCGTCCGCCACCCGCGCCAGGGGCAGACCCAGCAGGTCCCGGAAGAAGGGCAGGGCCGCTTCGAGATCCTCCACTACGATAGCGACGTGGTTCAGCCGTGGCATCTGACAACCTCCCGTTCATCCGCTTTCGGTGATCACCAGGGACCCAACGGGAACGCCGGAAGTCCTCATAGGTCTCCCTGGATAGAGGAGGCCAGCTCCTCCCGCCGTGCGGCACTATGGCCTCTGCGAACACGCCCCATCGGCCATCCCCCCGCGCCAAGCCAGGCACCCGCGCCGTCGATGAGGATGTCCCACCCGCTGGGATGACGCCCAGGGACCAGGCTTTGATGGGCTTCGTCGGTGATCGCATAGAGGACCGCCCACAGCCATCCCAGCAGACCGGGATGCTTCACCGGCTCCGCCTGCAGCGCCCAGCGGGCCAGCGCGGCCAGGATCGCATATTCCAGGGCGTGGGCGGTTTTCTTGAGGAGCGTGTCCAGCCATGGCTCGGGAGCCTGAGGTAGATGAGGCTGGGCGGACAGGAGGAAGATCACCCCCATCCAGGCCAGGGTGAGGGTCCAGCGGATCCCGCGGGGGGCTTCCCGCACGGCCCGCTCAAGGACGCGCTGTCGCTCGGTCCACGGCGTAGGCATAAGCCTGCTCCAGGGTCGGCATCCGGTGTTCCCACTGATGGGCGGCGAGGATCATCCGTCGCGCGCTCTCCCCCATCCGCCACGCCTCCTCCGGACGCTGCAGCAGCATCCAGGCCGCCTCGACCATGGCCGCCGCATCCCCCGGCGGGACCAGCCATCCGGTCTCCCCGTGACGGATGTATTCGGGGACCTGGCCCACGGCGTCAGCCACCACCGGGAGCCCGACGGCGAGCAGGTCGATGAGCTTCATCGGACACTTGGCCCGGTTGATCAGGTCGTCGTCCATGAGATAAAGGGCCACATGGCCCCGGGCCAGGACCTCCGGGAGTCGGGCGGGTTCCACCCAGCCCTCCCAGTGGACCCTCCCGCTCAGGCCGGCCTCGGCGAGGGCGACGCGAAACCGCTCCTCCTCATCACCGAGCGCTTTGCCTACATAAAGAAAGACGAGATCCTCCGCGCGCCGGGCCAGCTCCCCCATCACATACACGAGGCGCTCCAGGCGGAACTCCAGGAAACGGGTGTAGAGGACGACACAAGGCGGTCCCGGGGGTTGCGCCCGCGGCGGGGCGTGGAGGAGGGCAGCGTTGGGCACATAGAACACCCGGCGGCGCGGGATCCCCATCGCCCAGGCGAGGGTCTCCAGGGCGCGGCTGGCCACCGTCAGGGCGTCCGCGCGGGTCATCCCCCATCGCTCCTGCCAGGCGAACAGACGCCGCTGCCAGGGCGTATAGGGGTTCCGATCGTTCCATCCCCCCGGGCCCTCCCAGTCATCGGTGTCCACCACCAGGGCGCCCCGGAAGCGCCCCGCCCGGCGCAGCTGATAGAGGATCCAGTGGACGAACCCGGCGTAGGCTTTGGGTTTGAAAGCGTGCACTACGTCCGGCCGCTCGTGGAGGACAAGACGGACCATTCGTTGGGTCAGGGCGAGGGGCGGCCACGCCCGTGGAGAGAGCGGCACGTAGAGGATGCGCACGCCCTCCTCCTCCCAGGCCCGTCCTGCGTCCTCGACGTTCGGCCAGGGCGGCAACACCAGGACCACCCGGTGGCCCCGGCGGGCCAGGGCCCTCGCCATCGGCAGCGCCCGCGCCGCCATCGTCCCTCGCGGGCGCAGGCCGAAGGGGCCGACCATCACCACGGTCCAGGACATCTGCTCCCCTGACCTCGTCCCCAGCGGGCTCATTCCACCGTCACGCTTTTGGCCAGGTTGCGGGGCTGATCCACATCGCATCCGCGCAGCACCGCGATATGGTAGGCCAGCAACTGCAACGGCACCACCGCCACCGCCGGCTGAAGCCAGCGGGGCGCGTGCGGCACCGAGAGGACCGCATCGGCGCGCGCGGATGCCGCCCGGTCGCCGTCGGTGATCAAGGCGATCACCTGCCCCCGGCGGGCCCGCACCTGCTCCATCTGGCTGAGCATCTTCTCATAAGTCACCGGGTCCTGCAACGCCAGGGCCACCGTCGGCATGCGCTCATCGATCAGGGCGATGGGCCCATGCTTCATCTCCCCCGCCGGATACCCTTCCGCGTGGATGTAGCTGAGCTCCTTCAGCTTGAGCGCTCCCTCCAGGGCGATGGGGTAAAGCAACCCTCGCCCCAGGTAGAGGAAGTCCTCATAACGGTAAAAGGCCCGGGCGACCTCCACCACCTCTGCCTCCCGGTCCAGGACCCGGCCCAGGAGGTCGGGCAGGCGGGCCAGCTCGCGGACGTGCGTGCGGATCTCCTCGGGGCTCAGGGTCCCCCGCAGCTCGGCCAGCCGCAGGGCCAGCAACAGCTCGTCCACGATGGAGGCCGTGAAGGCTTTGGAGGAAGCCACCCCGATCTCCGGGCCGGCGTGCATCAGGATGCAGGCATCCGCCATGCGGTGGGCCTGGGAGCCGATGACATTGACGATGCTCCACAACCGCGCGCTCCCCTCCCGCGCTCGCTCCATCGCCGCCAAGGTATCCACCGTCTCACCGCTCTGGGAGATGGCCAGCACCACCGTGTCCGCATCCAGCACGGGGTCGCGATAGCGGAACTCGCTGCCGTAATCGACCTCGGTGGGGATGCGAGCCAAGGATTCAAAGTAGAACTTGCCCACCAGCCCGGCGTAGTAGGAGGTGCCGCAGGCCACGATCACGATGCGGGAGATCCGCCGCGCTGCCTCGGGGCTCAGCGGGACCTCCTCCAACGTCACCCGCCCGCGCTCGAAATCCACCCGTCCCCGCAGGGTGTCCGTGACCGCCCGGGGCTGCTCGTGGATCTCCTTGTGCATGAAGTGCCGGTATGGTCCTTTGGCCGCCGCCACGGGATCCCAGGGGATGGTCTGTACCGGCAGGTGCACCGGCTCCCCCTCCAAAGTCCACACCCGGACGTTGTCCCGGCGCACCACGGCCATCTGACGGCTTTCGAGGAAGAGCATGCGGCGGGTGTGCTCCAGGATGGCTGGGATGTCCGAGGCGATGAACATCTCTCCCTCCCCCAGGCCGATCACCACCCCTCCGGCGTTGCCGATACGGACGGCGATGAGGCGATCGGGGTGATCGGCGGAGAGGACGACGATGGCATGGGCGCCCTGCAGGGCCTGGAAGGCGCGGCGGGCGGCGGTCTCCAGGTCGGCCCCGGCGCGGAGGTGCGCCTCGATGAGATGGGCGATGACCTCGGTGTCCGTCTCCGAGGTGAAGCGATGGCCCTCCGCCTGGAGGGCCTGGCGCAACTCGAGGAAGTTCTCCACGATCCCGTTGTGGATCACGGCGATGCGCCCCGTGCAATCCCGGTGCGGGTGGGCGTTATGATCTGCGGGGGCGCCGTGCGTCGCCCAGCGGGTGTGGCCCATCCCGATGAACCCGGAGGCCGGCTCCGCCTCCAGCAGGTCCATCAGCTGGCGGATTTTCCCCGCGCGCCGCCGGACCTCCAGCCGGCCGTCCTGGACCACCACCAGCCCGGCGGAGTCGTAACCCCGGTATTCCAGCCGTCTCAGGCCCTCGATCAGGATGGGCACCGCATCCCGGTGCCCGACGTATCCGACAATGCCACACATGGCAGCCTCCCGAGATGAAGGGGGAATTTTCCGGAAGACCATCCTTCGCCCTTCCCGGGCCAGCATCCGGCCGGGAGGGCCTGTCAGGAGGAGCGATCGAGGGCCGCTGCCGGCCGTTTTGTCCCGCCGGTTGCCCGGCGGTTTTGTCGGCCGGCTTCCAGAGGGGGGAAGTAGGGGTCGCGGCCGGACCCCTGGCGGCATCCGCCGAAGCCTCGATTTTCCCCGGCTCAGAAGCCGGGTTAGCCCCGCCGGAGCGGGGAACCGCCTCCCTCGTCACCCGCGGGAGATCTCCCACGGGCCAGGCGCTGGCTTCCCCCCGGATCCCCGCCTGACCATTACGAACCTCCCGAAGACTTGCAGGTTGTCCGGCGATTTTAGAACACACCCCAGATCAACCAAAGGCTGCGTGCAAAGCACAAAGGGCTGCGCGCAAATCTTCCCAGAACCTCTGGAAGGATCGGTCCATCCTCTCGGGTCTCAACACCTCTGCGATCGCCTCGCCGTATTCCGCGCCGCCCAGGATCGGCTCCACCCCCGCCGCACGGATCGCATTGCGCAGCGCATTTTTATACCGATCGCGCTTACATTTGTAACGGAGAGGGCGTGGGCGAGCCCCTGGCACCACCCGAGGAAGCGCTTCGGCATCCTCCAGATACCAACGCTCGATGTGAGGATCCGGAACCGCACAAACCAAGCAGAAAAGACGGGGCTCGATCCGAAACGCTTCCTCCTCCAGCTGACGACGGACTTGCGCAGCGCCCCTGCAATCCCCATCCACTACAACAACCAGCACATCCGGTTGTGGCACCCACCCTTTCCGAATCTCTCTGAGGAATTGTCGCCACTCGCTCCAGACCTTGCTCCCATGAGTTGCGTTCCGAACATCCTCTTCGATCTCTACCCCACACTCCCGGGCAACTCTCTTCGTCAGGCTCCGCACAAAGCGCTCGTGGGCGATATCTTCGAAGAAATATACCACCCGAAGAGCCCGACTCATCCCCAGTCTCCACGCAAGATACGCTGCGAGATCGAGGGCTCCTCCTCCTCCAGCGCCTCGCCCACGGCCGGACGGCGAAAGAGGCCCACAGCTCCCGTGAGCTCCTCAAACGAGCTGCTTCCGTCCCTTCGGACACATCGAATGAGAAGAGCTTCATCGCCCAGATAATCCGGAAGAAGAGGGGAATGCGTGTTGATGAGAACCTGCCTGCGTCGAGAGGCCTCACGCAGCAGGTCTGCGATGATCTTTAATCGCCGGGGATGGACTCCGTTTTCCGGCTCCTCGAGGCCGATGACAGCAGCCGGATTGGAGGGGCTCAGGATCGCAATGAGCCCCAGCAGTCGCAGCGTGCCTTCAGAGATCAAGCGAGCGGAGAAATCCACTCCTCCCTCCCGGATCTTCAAACGGACTTTCCCCTCATCGGTTAGCTCGGTCGAAAATCCCTCCACCGAAGGAACCAGGGCCCGCAGGACGCGCTGCAGGTTGTCAAACTGAAGCGGATCCCGGCGCTGGAGTGTGTAATAAAAGGCGGCGAGATCCCCTCCGGATGAGGTGAGAACCTCCACTTCTTTCACCGGGCTCTCCTCCCGCATCTGACGGGGCTCGAAATAATAGAACTGCCAGCTGGCCAATTCTTCGCGAAAGGCCACTAAGTGGGGATAATGAGGTGGATAAACTGGAAGGGAGACGATTGTATGATTCAACCCGATCTCATATTCCATCGGACGGGCCTGACCCTCCATCCGCAGCCGCAAACGGTTTCCTACCCGCTCCAGAAAGGGACGGCGACGCTCATCGGGGCGCAACTCCCCGCCAACTTCGGTCAAGGCCCGGAGGGATTCATCCTGAACGCGCAGGACTCCGGTCTTGGGGCAGATCGCCACGGTCAGGCGATAGCGCAGAAGACGCTCAGTGATCCGACGAGAGGCTTTGGCCGGGCGTAACTCCCCATTGCCGCCTCGATAGATGTCCATCAACTGCTCCGCACGCCGGATCGCCGTATCGCTCAGCTCCACATCAACTTCCATGGTGAACTCCGCATGATCCCGGCGCAACAGGCCTGCAAGCCCCTCCTCACCATAATAGAAAGCCTCCAGCGGATCCCCCCGGTGCTCCCGAAAGGCATCCGCCAGAGAAGGCCGGGTCGCCATCCGACTGAGCAGCCCGAGGGCATCGAACAGGTTGCTCTTGCCACCGGCGTTGGGCCCAATGATCAGCGTGAGCGGACGGAGGGCCAGCTCCACACCCCGAAGAGACTTGTACCCATCGACCAGAACCCGCCGGATCATCCTTGGCTCCTGGGCTTTCCCTGGCGCTGCTCTTGGCATCTACAGAACACCCCGGATCTTTTCCATTATAATCCAGGTGGAGGATATCTCCTCCCCCCAAAGGCTTAACGGGAGGCGGGATGTGAAGCGGGAAGCGGTGTTGCGAGAGCTGCGGGAAGTTTTCGGGCCCCGCGGGGTGCTGTGGGAAGCGCATCACCTCCTCCTCTACGAATACGACGCCTCCATCGATAAGGGCCGCCCCGATTTCGTGGTCTTCCCCACCTCCACGGAGCAGGTGGTCGCCGCCGTGCGCATCGCCAACCGCTACGGGCTCCCCATCGTGGTGCGCGGCGCGGGGACCGGGTTGAGCGGCGGGGCGGTGGCCGACCAGGGCGGCCTGATGATCGTGACCACCCGCATGCGGCGCATCCTGGAGATCGATCCCGTGAACCTGCGGGCCGTGGTCCAGCCCGGAGTGGTCAACCTGGCCGTCTCTCAGGCCGCCGCCGCTTACGGCCTCTACTACGCCCCGGATCCCTCCAGCCAGAAGGCCTGCACCATCGGCGGCAACATCGCCGAGAACTCCGGAGGGCCCCACTGCCTGGCCTACGGGGTGACGACCCACCACGTCCTCGGGCTAGAGGTGGTGCTCCCGGACGGGGAGGTCATCGAGGTGGGTGGCGCCGCCCTTGACTGGCCGGGCTACGATCTGATCGGGTTGATCGTCGGCTCTGAGGGAACCCTGGGGATCGTGACGAAGGCGATCCTGCGCCTGCTCCCTCAGCCGGAGGCCGTAGTCACCCTGCTGGCCGTCTTCGACACCGTGGACCAGGCCAGCGAGGCGGTCTCGGCCATCATCGCCGACGGCACCATCCCCGGGGCCATCGAGATGATGGACCGCACGGCCATCCAGGCCGTGGAGAGCGCCAAGCGCTGCGGCTACCCTACGGACGCCGGAGCGGTCCTCCTCATCGATGTGGAGGGGTTAACCGAGGGGTTGGAGGATCTGGCGCATCACATCGCCCGCATCTGCGAGCACTATGACGCCCGGGAGGTGCGGGTGGCCACCGACCCTGTCGAGCGGGAGCGCCTGTGGTCCGGCCGCAAGGGAGCCTTCGGGGCCATGGGACGGCTGGCGCCGAGCTACTACGTGCAGGACGGCGTGGTGCCGCGGGATCAGCTGCCCCGCGTGCTGCGCCGTATTCAGGAGATCGGGCAGCGTTACGGCCTGGTGATCGCCAACGTCTTCCACGCCGGCGACGGCAACCTCCATCCCCTCATCCTGTTCGACGAACGGGATCCCGAGCAAACCCGCCGCGTCCTGGAGGCCGGAGCGGAGATCCTGCGGGCGTGCGTGGAGGCCGGAGGCTCCCTCACCGGCGAGCACGGCATCGGCCTGGAGAAGCGGGATCTGATGCCGCTCCTCTTCTCCCCTGCGGATCTGGAGGCCATGGCCCGCATCAAAGCCGCCTTCAACCCCGATAATCGCCTCAACCCGTGCAAGATGTTCCCTTCCACCAAGATGTGCCTGGAAACGTGGAGCCGCCGCCGGGCGCGGATGGCGGAGCCCATCCGCTACCGCGCCGGACCGCCGGAGATGCCCCCGGAGGAGGAGCTGTGGATCTGACGGAGCGCTACCGGCTGGACGGCCGATCCCCCCGATCCGTGATCCATCCCCGCACCGTGGAGGAGGTGGCGGAGGCGCTGCGCGAGGCGGCTCGCTCCGGATGGGCGGTCGTGCCCTGGGGGAGCGGGGCCCACCAGGGATACGGCGAGGCGCCCTCCCGCTATGATTTGGCCCTGGACCTGACCGGCCTCTCCGGGATCGTGCGCCATCGCCCGGCCAACCTCACCGTCCGCGTGGAGGCCGGGATCCGCCTGGCAGACCTGAACGCCCAGCTGGCCGCGCACGGCCAGTGGCTTCCCCTGGATCCCCCGCCGGGGGATTCGGTGACCATCGGAGGGATCCTGGCCACCGGCCTAAGCGGCCCTCTGCGAGCCCGCTACGGACCCCCTCGGGATCTCCTGATTGGCATCCGGGTGGTCCTGGCGGATGGGACCGTCGTCCAGGGCGGTGGAGAGGTGGTGAAGAACGTGGCCGGCTATGACCTGCCGCGGCTCTTCTGCGGCTCCTTGGGCACTCTGGGGGTGATCGTGGAAGCCGCCTTTAAGCTGTGGCCCCGGCCCCAAACCGAAGCCACCGCCCTCTTCGGGTTCGCCCGCGCCGAGGACGCTATGCCCCTCACCCTGGGCCTGCTCCGCCATCCCGGTTTCCCGCTGGCCGTTGAGGTCCTGAACGCCGCGGCCTGGGCGGAGCTCCGCCGGCAGGTCCCGCTTCCCGAGACCCCTGAAGCGCGCATCTGGGTCCTGGTGCGGGCAGGAGGCTGGCCGGCCTCCGTGGAGCGCGTGTTGCGGGACGCTGAAAACCTGGCCGCCGCCGCCCATGCCCGGGAGCGCCTCTCTGGGGACGCGGCGGCTGTCCTCTGGCAACACGTGCCCCGCCTCACTGCCCTGCCCTACCCGCCCCCTCTCGACGGCCTGTGGGTGCGGCTGGGCGTCCTGCCCGCCCAGGTAGCGGAGGCCCTCCGGACGCTGGAAGCGCTTCCAGATGTTCGGGTGATCGGGCAGGCCCAGGGGACCGCGGGGGTGATCTACGCGCGGGCCCATGGGCCGCTGGAGGCGCTTTTGCGATGGGGCGAAGCCCTTCGATCTTTTGCCCTAGCCCGAGGCGGGCACTTCACCCTCCTCAACGGCCCGGAGGCTGCCCGGCGCGCCCTGGGCCTGTGGGCGCCCCAACGGCCCGAGATCGCCGCGATGCAACGGATCAAAGCCCAGCTGGATCCGCACGGACGATTGAGCCCGGGGCGCATGGGATGGTAGCGCGGAAGCCATGTCCGTTCTGTCAGATCGCCCGCGGCGAAGCGGCCGCCTGGATCGTGCTGGAGGATCCCCACTCCGTTGCGTTCCTGGATCACCGGCCGCTGTTCCCGGGACATTGCCTGTTGATCCCCCGGGAGCATTACGAGACCCTTATGGATGTGCCGCCGGAGCAGATCGGACCGCTTTTCCGGAACGCCCAACGGCTGGCGCAGGCGATGGAGAAAGGATTGGGCGCGGAGGGCTCCTTCGTGGCCATCAACAACCGGGTGAGCCAGAGCGTGCCGCACCTGCACATCCACGTGGTGCCCCGGCGCAAGGGGGACGGCCTGCGGGGCTTCTTCTGGCCGCGACAGCGCTACGCCAGCGAGACCGAAATGGCGGAGATCGCCGCCCGCCTGCGGGAAGCGCTGGAAAGCCGGGATGGGGAGCGATAAGGGGGTCCCTTCATCCTGATCAAGATCAAGGTTTTCGAACGCGTAAACCTCGCGCTGTAGCTATAGAGATGCAACCCTGGAGATCTTCAAGCCTTACAGTCCGAAGAACGCGATCCAGTAAGCGAACGAAATTCACTGTATTAGGAGATGGAGGTCGTAAAACAAGAACTCCATGGTGAGATCCGGGAGGATATTTTCTGATATCGCCAAAACCCTTATCACCGGTTATTAAAAAACATTACTGGCTCTGAATCGCGCTCCAGAGGTCTGGATCCTTCCAACCTCCCATGCCCTGTTTATACACAGTTGATGCATCATATCCGTAAGATTCAAGAACTTTTAAGACTGCGTATGGCAAATCTTCGTCGACTTTGATGTGCATTTCACTTCTGTCCAGAAAGCTCGATGATCATCTCATGTTGCAGAAGCTCAGCTACGTAAGCCAGGGCAGCTCGGATATCCTCGCGAGTTAACTGTGGATACTGTTCAAGCAACTCTTCTTCGCTCATGCCATCCGCCAAGCTGCTTACAATAACATAAACGGGAATGCGAGTCCCGCGGATGCAGGGCTCGCCATGGTGCAGCTCAGGATCCACCACAATCCGTCCACGCCATTCTAGGTGCATGAAAAAGCTCCCGGTCAGCAGATCTCTGAACATGATAACGCTGGTAGCCGCGATTCGGCAAGCGGTGCTTGTGCGTTGAACGGCGGCCCTTGATCTCCAGCGGGAGGGACCCATATGGCGGCGCAGGAGACGGTTCGAGAGGGGATGGAGGTGCGGGGGTTCACGGCGGATCACCCGCCGGATTACGGGGAGATCCTCCGCTGCACCCACTGCGGGCTCTGCCTGAACCAGTGCCCCACCTTCCGGGTGCTGGGGTGGGAGCCGGATTCGCCCCGGGGGCGCATCTACCTGATGCGGGCGGTGGCGGAGGGCCGTCTGGAGATCAACCCGGACTTCCGGGAGCATATGGAGGTCTGCCTGGCCTGCCGCGCGTGCCAGACCGCCTGCCCCGCCACTCTGTCCTTCGGACGCCTGGTCGAAGCCGCCCGCTGGCAGGTCCTCCAGACGCTCCCGCTCTCACCCCCAGAGCGCCTGATCCGCGCCGTCGTCTTCGGGGGGATCCTTGCCCATCCAAGCCTCCTGGCCCTGCTCTCCCGCGGGCTGTGGCTTTACCAGGCCAGCGGGGTTCGCGCTCTGATCCGGCGGAACGGGCTGATCACCCGCCTGCCCGCCGCGCTGCGGAACATGGAGGAGATGCTCCCGGATCGCCTCCCCTCCCGCTTCCTCCCCACGGGAAGGCTCTATCCGGCGGCGGGGGAGCGGCGCGGACGAGTCGCCCTGCTGGCCGGATGTGTCATGCGCACCTTGCTGGCCCCCATCCAGGAGGCTACGGTCCGGGTCCTCACCCGTCAGGGATTCGAGGTGGTGATCCCGCGAGACCAGGTGTGCTGTGGGGCGCTGCACGTGCACGCCGGAGAGCGACGGCGGGCCCAGATGCTGGCCCGACGGAACCTGGCCGCCTTCACGCGCGAGGAGGTCGACGCCATCCTGGTCAACGCCGCGGGTTGCGGCGTGGCGATGAAGGAATATGGGGATCTCCTGAAGGATGATCCCCACTGGGCGGAGGCGGCGCGGGCCTTCAGCGCGAAGGTTCGAGATGTGACGGAGTTCCTGGACGCCGTCGGACTGCGGCCGCCGCTGCGCCGCATCGCCGGGCGGGCCGTTTACCAGGACCCCTGTCATCTGGCCCACGGCCAGGGGATCCGCGCCCAGCCCCGGCGTTTGCTGCGGGCGGTTGGATTGACCGTGCTGGAGCTCCCCGACGGGGATCTGTGCTGCGGCAGCGCGGGGATTTACAACATCACCCATCCGGAGATCGCCGATGCGCTGCTCGAGGAGAAAGTGACGCAAATCCGCCGGCTGAACCCCGAGCGCGTGGTGACCGCCAACGCGGGCTGCCTGCTTCAGCTGGCTATGGGCCTGCGTCGCAACGGTCTCTCCATCCCGGTCCAGCACGTGATCGAGGTCCTGGACGAGGCCACGGCCGGTTGAGACCGGGCCGACGTCCGGCTCATCCGGTGTCGACGCGCGCCGCATCCTGCAGCAGGCGATACGTCTCCCAGGTCGCCCGGGCCATCCACCACGCCAGGCGCAGCCCGTGCAGGCCGTCGATGTAGCCCCGCAGCCGGACGAACCGCCGCCAGAACTCCCGGACCATCATCGTCCACGGGGTGTAAGGTTTGGGGCGGACGCCGGCCTGGCGCAGGGCCTGAGCCTCCAGCCAGGCGTAGGCTCGTTGCTTCGCCCGGAACTCCGCCGGAGAGTCGTAGTTGTGATGGATCAGGGGATTGCGGAGGTAGCCCGCCTCTCCTTGAAGGATCACGATCTCATGGACCGGGCGCTCATAGCGCGCGTAGCCCCGCCGGAGGACCCGGAGCTGATAATCCGGCCACCAGCCTCCTCCCCGCGTCAGCCGCCCGAAAAGATAATTCCGCCGGGGAACCCACCACCCCACATAACGAGGATCCCGGATGGCCTCTCGCACCTCCTCGCCGAGTTCCGGTGTGGCCCGCTCATCGGCATCCACGAAGAAGATCCAGTCCGCCTCCACCTGTTCCAGGGCGGCGTTGCGCTGGGCGGCGTAGTTCTCAAACGGATGCTGGAGCACCTCCGCCCCGCAGGCCCGCGCGCGCGCCACCGTGTCGTCCTCGCTGAACGAGTCGAAGACGACGATGCGATCCGCCCAGCGCACGCTCTCGATACACGCCTCGATGAAGGCCGATTCGTTCCGGGTGAGGATGACGACCGCCAGCATCCCCGCCTCACGGGAGCGAGGGGCTTCGCAAGGCCTCACGAGCCATGCGCTGCACCGCCTCGTAAGCGGCGCGCAGCGCCGGCGCCTGAGGATCCGGCGATCGGGCGAGGGCCTGGGCCCGCCGCCCGGCCCCCCAGGCCAGCAGGTTGCAGGCCAATCGGAACTTCCACGCGGGATAGTGCCGACGATACAGCCGCAGCCGGCTGGCCCAGAGGGCCCGGACCATCTCCGGGCGCACCTGACGGGCGCTCGCGCCGCCTGCGTGCACGACGACGGCCGCGGGCACGCAGTAACGCGCCCATCCCGCCCGGGCCATCCGCCAGCACCAGTCCACCTCCTCCGCATAGATCCAGTATCCCTCATCGAGCAACCCCACGGAGCGGATGGCCTCCCCGCGCACCAGCATGGCCGCCCCCAGAGGATGACCGATGGGGAAAGGCTCCCCCCGCGCATACCAGGAGCGGGGATACCGGCCGTTCAGCCGGCTCTCCAGCAGCCGCGGGTGAAGGGGGAAGAGATCAAGGAACAGCTGGGCCAGCCCGGGGAACTCAAAGGCGCTGTGCTGGAAGCCGCCATCCGGATGGATCAGCCGGGGCCCGCAGGCCCCGGCCCGGGGCGTCTGTTCCATAAAACGCACCAGCACCGCAGGAGCCTGCCCCTGTACTTCGGTGTCAGGGTTCAGCAACCAGACATAACGCGGAGCTCCCGGATCCTCTGGGAAACCCATGGCGCGCAGCGCCTGATTGTTGGCGGCCGCGAACCCCCGGTTGACGTCGTTGGCGATGAGCTCCACGGAGGGGAAGGCGCGACGGATGGCCTCCACGGTCCCGTCGGTCGAGGCGTTATCCACCACCCAGATCCGAGCGGGGAGGCCGGAGCGATCCAGGGCGGCCTCCAGGGCGTGCAAAGCCCGCAAGGCCCACTCCCGGACGTTCCAGGTCACCATCACAACGGCCAGCAGGGTCACGGCTGGATGCGCACTCGGATCCGGGATTCGAGGAGCGGAAGCCACGGCCAACCGGGGGGCCATATCCGGATCTCCGGCGGCCGGGCGAGGGGAAGGGTCTGCAACCGTTGGAGCGCGCCGCCCGGAGAGCGCCCCCGCAGCGCGTGGCGGATCTGCGGGATCGACAGGCGCGGGACCGCGCGGCCCTGGGCCTCAAAGGTGAGGAGAATGCGCGGGGTTCCCTCGGGGCCCGTTTCCACCTTCGCCTGCAGCTGGTCGCATCCGGAGAACGTGAACCCCTCCGCCGCCAGCTCGGAGTCCGGAGGAACACGGCGGCTGAGGGCGATCAGCGCCATCGCCCCCACGTCGCTCTGGACCACCTTGTAGCCGGTCACCTGAGCCCGGATCTCCCCTTGCAGGCTGTCCGCTTGCTCTCCGATCAGGCGATCGTAGCTCTCCAACAGCACCCGCACCTGAAGCGTAGAGGGGAGAACGCAATCTTGCGGATCCAGGCCGGCCCGCATCTGCGCGTAGCCCTGTTGCCGAAGCTGGTCCAGAAGGGTCTCGCGCACGCGTTTCTGGTCCTCCGCGGTGACCACGGGCACCGTCTCTATTTTCCCCCCTGAGAGCGGCTCCGGATTGCTCACCCGCAGGGCGAAGGCCAGCGGCCCTTCTACCAGATTGATCTGGTTCGGCCCCACGTTGCCCACCGGCCCCGGCTCCAGGGCCCGCACCCGAGCTTCCGCGGTCGCGCCGAACCCGGCCGGCACCGTCACCGAAGGGCTGATCACGAAACGGACCGCCACGCCCCCGCTGGCGGCCCGAACGATGGTCCCCGCCGGGACTTCCACGGGCTGGTCCAGCTGGTTGACGAGGACCACCGTTCCCTCCGCATAACCGGCCGGTTTCTCTTGGCGGCCCGTGGCCTGGGTCTCCGCCCGACCCTCTACGACGACGGCAACCGGATAGGCGGGGATCGCTCCACGGGCGAGATCTCGGGCGGAGAGACGGGGATCTGCCTCCAGGGTGCCGGTGACCCCAATGGCCTGGGCTTGGGGGTGCAGGATGATCTCCGCCGAAGGGATCAGGAAGACCGCCATCGTCAGGAGGGCGAGCAACCCCAGCGCCCCCACCGCCCGGCTGAGGGAGAGGGCCCAGCGGGGAAGAGGGCGCCGTTTCGATTCCGCCCAGTTTCGCAGGGGCTCCGTAAGGCCCCGGATCGGCGGAGCGGGCTCCACATCCTCCGGACCCCCCCATGGCGCTCGCAGGGCAGCCTCGCGATGGGGAAAGGCGGGGATCCCCAGCTCCCGGGCGGTTTCCCGTCCCTCCCGGGAGGGCGTGACCAAGGCGATGGACTTCCCGAGCCCCTCGGCGAGATGCTGGAGGCGACGCAGAAGCACCGGGCCCATGGCCGGATGCTCCTCCGGGACCTCCAGGACCACCCGCGGGGCGGCTGCGAGGGCGATGCGGAACCGGAGGGAAGCCCAGTCGTCATCCGGCCACACGGTCAGGAACTCCACCCCCTCCCCGGGTTCGCGAGGCGGCGATTCGAGATCCATCTCCCTCATCCGTTCCGACACAGCCGTGCGATCTCCTCAATGGCATCGTTCACGGAAGGAACCATGCGATCCGCGTAGGCCTCCAGGACCTCCGCCTTTGGGCCGGGATGAGGAGCGACCCCGAAGACGGTGAGCCGGATCGACATGCCCAGCTCATACAAGCGACGGACCATCCGGAAGACCCCCTGAATCCCCTTCACCGAATCCTCCACCAGCACCACGTGCCAGGGAAGTTTGGCCCATTTCACCAGAGGCCCCATCAGGGCATTGAAGATCAGCGTTTCGTAAGCGGCCTCCAGCGCGGGGATCTCCTCGATCCCATCCGAAGAGGCAAGGGCCGCGGCGAAGGCGGCCAGGCTGTGGAGGAGATGGGGCTTGGTGGGACTCTCCTCCAGCCCGACCCGCTCGACCAGCCAGAACAGACGCCCGAGGCCGACCGGCCGCCAGTCCTCCAGCCCCACCAATCGCGCGGCCAGCTCCGCCTCGGGTGAGTAAACCGGGAGCGGCGGCGCCCGCTCTCCGTCAGGAGGTTGAGAAGGACGGGAGGTGTAGAACGCAGAGGCCAGACGGCCTTCATACCAGAGATCCAGCAAGGCACGGGTGCCCTCCCGAGTCAGCAACGGCTGATCCCGCTCCAGAAGCCCTTGAGGGACCTCCACCGGGGCCGGACGGCCATAGGTCTCCGCGTAGGTCCGGCTTCCCACCATCCAGGCCTGGAAAACGGCGGTCGTGGGACATGAGAGCCGATGCGTATCCGCCAGCAGATGGAGAAGCAGGGTCTCCAGGGCCTCCGCGCGGGGCAATGAGGGCAGCGCTTCCCGCCGCCAGAGGCGAAGGGCCGCCTGGGAGGGTCGTTCCCCGGGCTGAGCGGCCTCACCGGCCCGCCGAACCCAGGTCACATAATCCGGGCGGATCTGTCCACTGTCCAGGGCGCGATCCGCCAGGCGAACCATCGCTTCCTCGAAATCCGGGACGATCCACTGCCCATCCAGACGGGCCGCCTCCAGCAGGAGGCCGGCCAGGCAGATGGCCGTGGAATCCCACTCGCTGGTCACCCCGGAGGCTTCGAACCATTCGATATCCATCTCGGTCGGAAGCGGGATCTCCCATCCCAGACGTCGGGCGAAGGTGCCCAGGGTCGCCGGGATCCCCTGCTTGTAGCCCACGGGGAGCACCAGCACATCATCGATGTCCAGCAACAGCGCGACGGGCATGGACCTGCCTCAGGGTGCGAATTCCGGAGGGATTCTATCCCGGAAGACGGATGGATCACAAGGGGAACAGGGGAGCCCACCTCGGGCGATCCCATTCCGGCGATCAGGCTATAATTGAAATGAGGTCGCGGAACGGGCCGGTGGCGGAACTGGCAGACGCGCGTGGCTTAGGACCACGTGGGGCAACCCGTGGGGGTTCGAGTCCCCCCCGGCCCATTATGGCACCCCACGAATGACTCGTGGAGCGCCATGGAAAGGGGCGACCCGCCGGGTCGCCCCTTTCAGCTTCCTGCATACACGGCCTCCAGGCGTTCCGCCAGGGCTTCCCAGCGATGATGGGCTTCCACATAGGCCCGCCCGGCAGCCCCCAGGGCCGCTCGCTCCCCCGGGCTGTCCAGCAACCGCAACACGGCGGCCGCGAAAGCTTCCCCGCCTTCCGCGATCACCAGATCCCGTCCAGGGACCGCGCTTAAGCCTCCCTGAACGGGCGGTGTGGCGACGACCGGCGTGCCCATCGCCAGCGCCTCCAGCACCTTGTTCTGGATCCCCACCGCATACCGCAAGGGGCACACCGCCAGCGTGGCCCGGGCCAGATACGGCCGGAGATCCGGAACCGTCCCCACGATCTCCACCCGGGGATCCCGGGCCGCCCGACGCAGCCACGCTGGGGGGTTCCGGCCGACGATCTGCACGCGGACCTCCGAGCGATGGGCCCAGATCCGTGGCATGATGTCGCGGATCAGATCCAGGGCCGCCGCAAGGTTGGCGTGGTAGCTCATCTTCCCTGTGAAGATCAGCGTGGCCGGATCCCGGGGGACCGCCTGAGGGCGGAAGAACTCCAGGTCCACCCCGTTCGGGATGACCGCCAAGGAGGCCCGGCCATCCGGGGCCAGGGCGCGCAACGCCGCCGCGTCCTCGGGTGAGGAGATCAGGATGCGGGGGAACCGCGATAGCCATCCCGCCTCGAACCGCCGCGTCCGTTCCAGCTCCAGACGGGCCAGATAACGGACCCGGGCGGTGGGAGCCAGGACTTGCGCCTGAGCAAACAGGCGGGTGATGCTGTCCACCGCGTCGAAGACCAGACGCTCGGGAGGGACCTCTTGGGCGAAGAGCGCCCCCCGCAGATGCTCCACATGGATCACCTCCCAGCCCTCCCGAAGGCTCTGACGCAGGGCCTCCCGCAGGCCCGGATGATCCGCGTAACCGGCCTGCAACGGCTCCCCCCGTGCCCAGGCGCGCACGGCATTCCAGAGCGTGCGTCCTCGGGAGAGCGGGAAACCGCGCACATCGACCCCGAGCGCTTTCAAGGCCTCCGACGCCGCCTCGCGATCCTCCGGAGGCTGAACCGCCAGCACCCGGATCCGATGACCTCGCTGGGCCAGGGCTTGCACGAACCCGTAGGGCCGGATCCGGATGGGCGAGGGAGGATACGGGAGCACCATCAGGATGCGCATCCTGCGCCTTCCCCCCGCTCACCTGTCATCGAAGCTTTTATACAGCCGTCCGGTTAGAATCGCAGCACAAACGGGTTAGAAACACGCGCCAAGCTCCCAAACCGAGGCTTGGGCCAATCCCCGGGATATAAGGGCGTTGCCTGTTGCCGAAGGCTTACCGCCTTCTAACCCCCTCGATACAGCCTCCCAACCCCCCGCTTTTACAGTGAGGTCAGGATGAAGAGCACGCCTTTGGTGTCCCATTCCTGTTCACGGGAGCGATCGATCGTGATGAATGAAATCGTTCCCCGGGTGTGTGAGATCCCGGCCCCTTCGAGGGTTACGATGAAAATCCCGATGGCGCGTCCGCTGATCGACGAGGAAACCCGCCAGGCCGTCCTGGAGGTGCTGGCATCGGGGCGCCTGGCCCAGGGCCCGCGTGTGCTGGAGTTCGAGGAACGCTTCGCGGAGTGGAACGAGGTGCCTTTCGCCATCGCCGTGTCCAGCGGGACCGCGGCGTTGCTCCTCGCGCTGATGGCCCTCGGGGTCGGCCCGGGCGATGAGGTGATCACCACACCCCTCACCTTCGCCGCCACCGCCAATGTGGTCCTGTTCGTAGGAGCCCGCCCGGTGTTCGCCGACATCGACCCGATGACGCTGAACCTGGATCCCGAGGCGGTGGAGCGACGGATCACCGCCCGCACCCGGGCCATCCTTCTGGTCCATCTGTATGGCAACCCGTGCGAGATGGAAGCGTTTCAGGAGCTGACGGAGCGTTACGGCCTGGCCTTGATTGAGGATGCCGCCCACGCGCCCGGCGCGCTGTATCAGGGAAAGCCGGTGGGATCTTTCGGCATCGGATGCTTCTCATTCTATGCCACCAAGAACATAACCACCGGGGAAGGCGGCATGATCACCACCAGTGATCCTCGCCTGGCCCGCCGTCTGCGGATGCTGCGGGATCACGGCCAATCCGCCAAATACGTCCACGAGATCCTCGGATTGAACTTCCGCATGACGGAGCTCCAGGCGACCATCGGGATCGGCCAGCTGATCCATATCGACAGCTGGAACGCCCGACGTCGGGCTCTCGCCGCCATTTACGATGCTCGACTTCGAGGGGTCGACAAGCTGGCCATCACCCCCCGGAGCACTCCCGTTTATCATCTCTACACCATCCGTGTCCCGGCCGGGCTCCGGGATGTGCTCCGCCAGCGCCTGGAGGAGGCCGGGATCGAGACCGGCGTCCATTACCCGATCCCCCTCTATCGTCAGCCGCTTTATCAGCGTCTGGGCTACAACGATTCCCTCCCGGTCGCGGAGCGCGCCACGCAGGAGGTGCTCTCCCTTCCCATCCATCCCGCCCTCCGCGAGGAGGAAATCCTGTATGTCATTGAGACCGTGAACACGTTGATGGACGAGCTGATGGGAGGTTGAGATGAAACCGGTGCGTGTAGGGGTGGTCGGCGTGGGCTCCATGGGGGAGCGGCACTGCCGGGTGCTGGGATCCCTGCGTGGGGTGGAGCTGGTGGGCGTTTATGACCGCTGTCGTGAGCGGGCGCTGGAGGTGGCTGCCCGCTATGAGACCCGGGCGTTCGCCCGCCTGGAGGATCTGGCCGCCGCGGTGGAGGCGGCCACCATCGCCACCCCCACGCCCACCCATGCGGAGATCGCCCTGGAGCTGATCGAACGAGATGTGGCGGTCATGATCGAGAAGCCCATGGCCACCTCCACCATCGAGGCCATGGCCATCTGCGAGGCCGCCCGCCGTCGTCGCGTCCCGGTCCAGGTCGGCCATATCGAGCGCTTCAACCCTGTCTACATCGAGCTCAAGACCATCCTGGAGCCCATGCGGCCCATCAGCCTAACCTTTCGGCGACTGAGCCCCTACGCGGTCAGCAACCGCGACGCCGACGTGATCTTGGACCTCATGGTTCACGATCTGGATCTCGCCATCGATCTGATCGGCGCCCCGCCGGCCCGCATCTACCCGGTGGGACGCCAGGTGTTCTCCGAAGCGGTGGACTACGCCATCCTGACCATGGAGTTCCCGGGCGGGGAGCTGGCCACTCTCTTCGCCTCCCGGGTGACCGAGCAGAAAGTCCGCGCCATTGAGATCACCGCCGCCGAGGCTTACATCGAAGCCGATCTCCTGAACAAGGGGATCACGGTTTACCGCTACACGATCCCGATCTACACCAACGACAACCAGCCGGTGAAATACCGCCAGGAAGGGTGGATGGAACGGATCGGGATCCCCATGGCGGAGCCCCTGGCTCTGGAGCTCCAGCACTTCGTAGACTGCGTGCGAACCGGGAAGACGCCTCAGGTCTCCGCGCAGGATGGCCTCCGGGTCATCCAGCTGGCGGAACGGATCCGAACGCTTCTGTATCAGGGAGCGGCCGTGGCGCTCCGCTTTCCATCCCTCGCCGCCCCCGTCGGGGCGAATCCCCAGCTTTCGGAGGTCGAACGTTGAAGATCGTGTCCGTGGTGGGAGCCCGCCCCGAGTTCATTCAGGCCGCGCCGGTCAGCCGGGCCTTGCGGCAGGAGCACCACGAGGTGCTGGTCCACACCGGCCAGCACTATGACGACCGCATGTCCCGCATCTTCTTCGAGGACCTGGATCTGCCACAGCCGGACTACAACCTGGGGGTGGGCTCCGGGCCTCACGGCCGCCAGACCGGCGAGATGATGGCCCGCCTGGAGGAGGTCCTGTTCCGGGAACAGCCGGACCTGGTCATCGTGCGAGGGGACACCAACTCCACACTGGCCGGGGCTCTGGCGGCAGCGAAGCTGCATATCCCGCTGGCCCACATCGAGGCCGGCGAGCGCAGCTTCAACAAACGGATGCCGGAAGAGATTAACCGGCTGGTGGCCGACCGCCTGGCCGATCTCCACTTCTGCATCACCCGACGCGCGGTGCAGCATCTGGCCCGGGAGGGGATCACCGAGGGGGTTTTCTTCGTCGGGGATGTGATGCTGGACGCGGTGCGGATCTACCTGCCCCGCGCGCTGGAACGAGCGCCCGCCCTGCTGGAGCAGCTCGACCTTTCGCCCGGCGGATACTTGCTGGTCACCGTCCACCGGGCCGGCAACACCGACTCCCCTCACCGTCTCGCCGGGGTCCTCTCCGCCCTGAACGCCATCCCGGAGCCCATCCTGTTCCCGGTTCATCCCCGGACCCGTCAGGCCCTGTCGCGCTACGGCCTTCAAGCAGCGGATCATGTCCGTCTGATCGAGCCGGTGGGCTACCTGGACATGCTCGCCCTGGAGGCCCACGCCCGGATGATCCTCACCGACTCCGGCGGGGTCCAGCGGGAGGCGTATTTCCTCGGCATCCCCTGCCTCACCCTGCGGGAGGAGACCGAGCTGATGGAGACCGTGGAAGTGGGATGGAATCTCCTGGTGGGGACGGATCCCCGTCGCATCGTAGAGGCATGGCGGTCCTTCCGGCCCCGCGGCCCCCGTCCGCCGCTGTTCGGGGACGGCCACGCAGCGGAGCGGATCGCCGCGGTGCTCCGCCAGAGCCCTCCGCGCTTCGGCCAGCACTACCGCTGGCCGGATCAAATACGGCTGCGGACGTTCGAGGACCGAGAACTTTCCCTGATCCCTTCCCCGGGTTGGGGATCCGGCTGAAGCGCCCCAAGGATCCAGGGATGGTCAGGGACATTGTGGAAAGGTTCCCAAGCAGGGAAAGGAGTCATCCATGAACGGAGCCGCGCTTCTGGTGGAAAGCCTGCAGCAACAGGGCGTCTCGGTGATCTTCGGTCTGCCGGGCGATGAAGTCGCGTTCTTCGAGGCGCTCCGGGGCAGCCCCATCCGGTTCATCACCGTGCGCCATGAACAGGCTGCCGCCTTCATGGCGGATGCCTACGGCCGGCTGACCAGGTGCCCAGGGGTCTGTTTCTCCACCCTGGGGCCTGGGGCCACCAACCTGGCCACCGGCCTGGCCAACGCCTTGCTGGACCGCTCCCCCGTGGTGGCCCTCTCGGATCAGGTCCCCACCGATCAGATGCGCTCGGGGGTTCATCAATATATCGACCTGACGGCCATGTTCCAGCCGATCACCAAATGGAGCGCGGTGATCCGCGACCCGGAGCTCATCCCCCCCACCCTGGAATACGCCTTCCGGGTTGCCCGGGCGGAACGGCCCGGACCGGTGCACCTCACCCTTCCGGTGAACGTGCTGGAGCGGGAGTGCTTCCTGTTCCAACTGGGCAGCGAGCTTCCAGAACGTCCGCTCTCCCGAGGCGGTCGTCCGGACCCCCGGGCGCTGCAACAGATGGCCGCGTGGCTTCGCGAGGCCCGGGCCCCGGTCCTGCTCGTGGGCAATCTCCCTCTGCGCGCAGGGTTTCTGGAGGCCCTGCGCCGTTTCATCGAAGCCTACCAGATCCCAACCCTGACCACTTATATGGGCAAGGGAGCCCTGCCCGAGGACCATCCCCTCTGTCTGGGGGTGATCAGCCGTCACGCCCGGGGGGAGCTCGTGGGCCTGTTCACCGCATGTGATCTCATCCTCACCATCGGCTACGATGAGGTGGAGGGTGTCAAGCCCAGCCTGTGGATGGTCGGGAACCACAAGCGCGTGGTCTGCATGGACAGCGTAGTGGAGGGGGAGAGCCCGCTGCTCTCCGCCGACCTCACCCTCGCCGGGGATGTGGCGGCGATCCTGGAAGAGCTGACGGCCCTCGCCCCGGCCGACCGCCAGCCCTGGCTGGAGGTGACCACCGTGCGGGAAGCGATGCAACGGCCCCTGCAACGGCCGCTGGCGGAAACCGCCCCGCTCTCCCCTGCGGCGATCACCCGGACGCTGTCCCGTGTACTTCCGGATCGCGGTGTGATCACCGTGGACGTCGGGCTCAACAAGTATGCCATGGGCCTGACCTATCGCATCCGGGGAAGCCAGCGGATCCTCTTCTCCAACGGGCTTTCCGCGATGGGGTTCGCGCTCCCCGCCGCCCTGGGCGCTCGCCTGGCATGCCCCGAGGAGCCCATCGTGGCGGTCAGCGGCGACGGCGGGTTCCTGATGAACGTCCAGGAGCTGGAAACCAGCGCCCGCCACGGGCTCCCGGTGATCGCCCTGGTGCTGCGGGACAACGCCCTGGGATTGATCCACCGGATGCAGATGGCGCGCTTCGGAGATGCCGTGGGCACCACGCTGGGGAACCCAGACCTGCCGACCCTGGCCGCCGCCTTTGGTGCGAGGGGCATCACCGTGGACAGCGTGGACATCCTGGCGGACGTCCTGATCGAAGCCCTCTCCTCCCATCAGACATGGGTAGTCGACATCCCAACTTCCTATGAGGGATGGCTCCAATGAAGAAACGTCCGAAGCGCATCCTGTTGCTGGGCGCAGGGGGACCACCGGGGATCAACGTGATCCGCTCCTGGCGGGAAGCCCCTGAGCCCTTCTACATCGTGGGAACCGATATGAACCCCTTCCATCTGGAATGGGTGCCCGCCGACCGGGTCTATCTGGTCCCACCGGTCGATCACCCCGATTACCTGGATGCGATCGCGGAGATCGTGGAGCGCGAAGGGATCGACCTGATCCACGCCCAGCCCGATGTGGAGGTCCGCGCCCTCTCGGAGAACCGGGAGCGCTTTCCGGCCCGTGTATTCCTTCCGCGGAAGGAGACCATCCGGCTGCTCCAGGACAAGCAGGCTTCGGCGGAGCGCTGGCGTCAGGCTGGGATCCACACGTTCCCCACGGTGCCGGTGGAAACTCCGGAGGATCTAGAGCGGGCGGTGGAGATCATCGGGCTCCCCCTCTGGTTGCGCGCCCGAGAGGGGGCAGGGGCGCGGGGCGCCACCCTGGTGGAGCGCATCGAGACCGGTATCCACTGGATCGCTTACTGGCGGTCGCGGGGCGTGCGCTGGGAGTTCATCGCCCAGCCCTACTTCTCCGGCCGGGAGTTCGCCTGGCAATCCCTCTGGAAGGACGGGCGGCTCATCGTCTCCCAGGGACGACAGCGGATCGAATACATCTATCCCCACTTGGCGCCCTCCGGCCGCACGGGGACCAGCGCCGTGACGGTGACCGTGCATGACGAGCGGGTCAACGAGGTGGCTACGCGTTGTGTGCTGGCGGTGGATCCGCAGGCGACCGGGGTGTTCAGCGTGGACCTGATGGAAGACGAGCGGGGCAACCTGTTCCCCACTGAGATCAACGCCGGCCGCTTCTTCACCACCACGTATTTCTACACGCGGGCGGGCTGCAACATGCCCTATTATATGATCCGGCTGGCCTTCGACGAGCCCCTCCCGGAGCTCCCCTCCTATAACGCCCTGCCAGCTGGCCTTTACTGGATCCGTCACATCGACTGCCCTGCCGTCCTCGTCCCCCACGGTGCCTTGCGGGTTCAGCGGGAGCCCAGCCTGGCCTGGTTTGATGGAGCACAGTCCATGCAGGCCATCGAGGCAATGTGGCGTGCCCCCGCGTCGCCATAAACGAAGTGATGGATGAGAAATCTGTTCCCATATTCCCCTCGTTGCCAAGGAGGAGTGAAGCGCTATGAAACATGTGAGGCCTGAGGAACGATTGCAGGCGCTGCGAGCGGAGATCGCCCGGTTGATACGCGATGGGGACGATGAGGAGGGGCTCCGTCTTCGTGCCCTGCTGGCGGAACTGGAGCGCTGGGAAGCTGTGCGGCTCAACAGCCGCCCCACCCCCTGGCTTTCCAGGGATTCCCTGCCCCAATAGGTCCTCTGAAATCTACTATGGAGGGAAAGCGTCTTGCCCAGTGAAATCCGATATACCCTGATCATTCCCTGTTACAACGAGGCGGAGACTATCCCTCATCTCCGGGAGGCCCTCCGGCCCGTGATCGAGCAGCTGAAGAGCGATGGAGGGGTGGAGGTGCTTTTCGTGGACGACGGGAGCACCGATGGCACGGGGGATCTCCTGCGAGCGATCTTCGCGGGCTGGCCCTTCGTGCGGATCCTAAGCCACCCCCACAACCGGGGTCTGGGGGCTGCGTTGCGCACCGGATTCCAGGCGGCCCGCGGGGAAATCGTGATCACGACCGACAGCGATGGGACCTATCCCTTCGAAGAGACCCTCACGCTGCTGCGGCATCTACGGGAGAATGTGGATCTGGTGACCGCCTCGCCGTATGCCCCCGGTGGAGGCATCGAGGGCGTGCCCCCCTGGCGGCAGCTGTTCAGCTTCGGCGCTTCGTTTCTCTACCGGCTGATCTTGCACTCTCCGGTGCGCACCTACACCGCCCTCTTCCGCGCCTACCGCCGCCGTGTCCTGGAGGCGATCTCCATCGAGTCAGACGGCTATGTCGCGGTGGCGGAGATCATGGCCAAAGCCATCCGCCGGGGGTTTCGCGTGGCCGAATATCCGACCACCCTGCGAGTCCGCCGCTTCGGGCGCTCAAAGATGAAGATCCTGCGCACCATCCTGGCCCACCTGCGTCTGATGGCCCACCTGATCTTCCCGGTGAGGGCTGCGCCCTCCCTTCCCACCGGTCCTCTCCAGATGGCGGACAAAGAATCCGGAGGTCTTCGATGAGGGGAGCGCTGGGATATCTGCTGGTCAGCATTGTGTGCGCCGTCATCGGTCAGCTCCTGCTGAAACAGGGCATGCGGGAGATGGGCCCGGTGACCCTGAGCCTGTCCGGGCTGCCGGATCTGATCCTCCGCCTGGCCACCAGCCCATGGGTGGTGGTGGGGATGAGCCTGTATCTGGGAGGAAGCCTGTTCTGGCTGACGGCGCTGTCGCGGATCGACCTGAGCCTGGCCTACCCCTTCGCGGGACTGAACTACGTGCTGATCGTCATCGCCTCGTATCTGCTGTTTGGGGAATCCCTGAGCCCTCTCCGGGTGATCGGCGTGCTGCTCATCGCCCTGGGGGTCAGCCTGGTAGCCCGTAGCGCGTGAACGCGATTTTTAAGCCGCCTGGCCCTCTAGGCCAGGCCCCGGGAGGGAAGATGCGCATCGCAGTGATCGGGGGCGGGATCGTAGGGGTGAGCCTGGCCTATTTCCTGAGCCGGGCCGGGCATCGGGTGGTCCTGTATGAAGCCAGCGACCAGCCCGGCGGCCTGGCCGGGACCATCCGGCTGGGCGATGTGGAGGTGGATCGCTTTTATCACACGATCCTCTCCAGCGACACCCATATGCAGGCGCTGGCAGCGGAGCTCGGGATCGCGGACCGGCTACGGTTCCGTCCCACCGGATCCGCTTTCTTCCACGAGGGCCGGCTCTATCCGATGACGACCCTGCGGGATTTCATGGCTTTCCCCCTCCTGCGGACAGCGGATCGGATCCGCCTGGGGCTGACGATCCTCGCGGCCTACCTTCACCGGGATTGGCGCCGCCTAGAGGAAATCAGCGTGGAAGAGTGGCTGATCCGCTGGGGCGGCCGGCGGGCGTTTCACCATCTCTGGCGGCCGATGCTGCGCGCCAAGTTCGACGGGCGCTTTGAGGATCTCCCCGCCACCTACATCTGGGCTCGTCTGATCCGCACCCGCTCCACCCGCCGGGGGGTCTCCCAGCGGGAGATGGCCGGTTACTTGGTCGGCGGCCATATGACCATGATCCGGGCGATGATCCGAGCGATCGAGGCCACCGGCGGAGAGATCCGGCTTCGAACCCCTGTGCGGGAAGTGCGGGTGGAGGAGAACCGGGTCCGTGGCGTCCGGATCGATGGGGTAGTGGAGCCTTTCGAGGCCGCCGCGATCACGCTACATCCTCCCCTCGTCCCTCCCCTCCTCCCGGACGTTCAGGGATCGTGGGTGGAAGATCTGCGCGCCTGGCGCTACCTGGGGGTGATCTGCGTGCTCCTGGCCCTGGACCGTCCCCTGACGGATTACTGGACGGTTTACATCACTGATGAGTCCGTGCCCTTCACAGGGGTGATCGAAACCACGCATTACATCGATCCGGCGGATGTGGGGGGCCATCACCTGGTCTACCTGCCCAAGTATGTGGCATGGGATTCCCCCTGGCTGCAGCGGAGCGACTCCGAGATCCTGGAGGCATGGCTGGAGCATCTCCAACGGATGTTCCCCTCGTTCCATCCGAGCTGGGTGCGCCACGCCCGGGTCCATCGGGAGCGCTACGTGGAGCCGCTCTTCCACCGGGGCCAGTGGCGGCGGATCCCCCCTCTCGTCACCCCGGTGGAGGGGCTCTTCCTGGTCAACCTGACCCAGATCTACCCGGCTCTGACCAATGGGGAATCCCTCACCCGACACGCGCGCCGCTCGGCCGAGGAGATCACGCGACATCTGGAGGGGGGATCCCTGTAAGCGGCTCTGCCCGGAAATCGAGAATGAGACAAGGGGAGCTTGAGGATGCGTCCGGACGTCTTGCCTTCCGAACTGATCCGCGTGAGATCGTGGGAAGAAGCCCGGGAGCTGGAATGGGTGGGGCTGCGGGCCGGCCTGGTCCTGGCGGACAGTTTCGCCCTGCTGCTGGCCTTCTTCTGCTCCTACTGGATCCGCTTTGAGACCCGGCTGCCCATCTTCTATCAGCCGGAGAGCCCGCCGGTTCGGTATTACGGCCTGCTGATGGCTGCCCTGATCCCCGTGTGGCTGCTGATCTTCGCCGCTCACCGCCTTTACGCGCCCGATCATCTTTTCCATGGAACATCAGAATACATGCGGGTGATCCAGGCGGCCAGCGTGGGGATGATGGCGGCTATCGTCGCCAGCTTTATGGAGCCTGGCCTGGTGATCGCGCGAGGCTGGCTGCTGCTTTCCTGGATCCTCTCCATCGCCCTGGTGGGATGGGAACGTTTTCTGGTCCGGCGGGTTGTCTACGCCCTGCGGGCTCGAGGCCGGCTCCAGGTCCCCGCGCTGATCATCGGGGCGGACGAAGAGGGGCGCATGGTCGCCGAGCAGCTTCGATCGTCTCCGATCTCCGGGATGAACCTGATCGGCGTCCTCGATCCCCACCTCCCACGCGGGAAGGAGGTGCTGCCCGGCCTGCCGGTGCTGGGCACACCGGCGGATCTCCCCCGCCTCGTGGAGCAGCTGGGGATCCGGGAGGTCATCGTCTCCGCCAGCGCGCTACCCCGGGAGGCGCTGGTGGAGCTGTTCCGCACCTTCGCCTTCCATCCCCAGGTCAACCTGCGTCTTTCCTCGGGCCTCTATGAGCTCCTGGCTACGGGAACCGAGGTGCGGGAGGTGATGGGCGTTCCCTTGCTCTACTGGCGACGGCTCCGGCTCTCACCCCTGGAACAGATCCTCAAAGCGGTGATGGACTATACCCTGGCCGCCGGGGCGTTGATCCTTCTCGCTCCCTTGATGCTGCTCATCGCCCTGGCCATCCGGCTGGATTCCCCCGGCCCGGTGTTCTATCGGCGGCGCGTGGTGGGGCTGGGCGGGAAGCTCTTCGACGCCTTCAAGTTCCGCACCATGGTGGTGAACGCGGAAGCCCTCCTGGAGCAGAACCCGGCGTTAAAGGAAGCTTTCCGGCAAAACTACAAGCTGCGGGACGATCCGCGGGTGACGCGGGTGGGGCGGATCCTGCGTCGATGGAGCCTGGATGAGCTGCCGCAACTCTTCAATGTGCTGCGGGGGGAGATGAGCCTGGTGGGCCCTCGAATGCTGACGCCGGAGGAGATCTCCCGCTACGGGCGCTGGGCGCTGAACCTGCTGACCGTCAAGCCCGGCATCACCGGGCTGTGGCAGGTCTCGGGGCGGGCGGATCTGCCTTACAGCGAGCGGGTGCGCCTGGACCTCTTCTACATCCGCAACTACAGCCTGTGGCTGGATCTGGCCATCCTGGCTCAGACCATCCCCGCCGTGATCCGGAAACGGGGGGCCTATTGAGCGGATCTATCGAACGAGGCCCCTTCGGTTTCAGGACGGCATCCGTCATCCCGATGTTTCGGGCAAAGATGGGGATGCCCCCGGCGCCGAAGGGATGCGGGGGGCGACCACCTCCCCGCGCCGGGCCTCATACAGCCCTACCCCCAACTCCTGGGCGATCACGTCCGCCCCCGCGTAAACCGCCCACCCCAAGGCAGCTGGAACGACCGGCTCCGGGAACCCTTCCCACCGCAGTCAGCTCCGGAACCCCGTATCCCGGATCCGCTCCAGTCGCCCCCCCGCTGACCCTTGAACCGCAAACCCTCCGCCGGATGCCCGGAGATGAAACAAGCCGGCGAGATATTCGACAAAAGGACTCCTCCTGTTTAGAATGGCGCTGGACTCCCGACAGAGCAGGATCTCAAGGGGCTTGGGCGATTCAAATCGGGCACGAGGAGGGATCTTCGTCCATGGCGATCCGGTGTCGGAAGTGCGGCCGCGAGGCGGCCATCATGATGCGCCAGCACCGCCTGGCTCTCTGCGAGGAGCATTACCCAGAGTGGTTCGTGGAACAGACCGAGCGCACCATCCGGATGTTCCGGATGTTCGATCGCTCGGAGCGCGTGCTGGTGGCGGTCTCAGGGGGCAAGGACTCCCTGAGCCTGTGGGATGTGCTGCTGCGCCTGGGCTACGCGGCCGACGGCCTTTACATCGGCCTGGGCATCGACGGTGGCATCCGCTACTCCGATCAATCCTATGAGAAGTGCCGTCGCTTTGTGACCGAGCGCTGGCCCGGCGCCCGCCTGATCGTGGTGGACGTGAAAGAGGTCTACGGGGAGACCATCCCGGAGGTCGCTGCCCGGACCCTGCGCGGCCGGGACAAGCCGTGCGCGGTCTGCGGGCTGATCAAGCGCTATATCATGAACCGCGTGGCCTACGATGGGGGCTACGCCGCCCTGGCCACCGGTCACAACCTGGACGACGAGGTGGCGGTGTTGTTCGGCAACGTGATGAACTGGCAGGTCGGCTACCTGGCCCGCCAGGGCCCGGTGCTGCCCGCCTCCCGCCCCGGCTTCGCCCGCAAGGTGAAACCCTTCTGCCGCTTCTACGAGCGGGAGACCGCCGCCTACGCCCTGCTGCGAGGCATCGACTACATCTACGACGAATGTCCCTACGCCGAGGGCTCCACCAGCATCGCCTACAAAGAGTGGCTGGCGAAGCTGGAGGAGGAGCGCCCCGGCACGAAGCTCCGCTTCTACCTGGGCTTCCTCAAGGCCCGGGAGGAGGGGCAGATCCGCTTCGCGACCGACGAGGCGGAGCTGCACGCCTGTGAGAAGTGCGGGCAGCCGACCTCCGCGCCCGGGATCTGCGCCTTCTGCCGGCTCTGGGAAAAGCGGCGGCCCGCCCGCGCCGTCGCCGCCCCCGTCCTGTCCACGGAGGGCTGAAGGATGCGCATCGTCTCCCTGCTTCCCGGAGCTACCGAGCTGGTCTGCGCCCTGGGGCTGGCGGAGCACCTGGTCGGGGTCTCCCACGAGTGCGATTTTCCCCCGGAGGTGGTGGCCGGTCTTCCCCGCCTCACCCGCAGCACGCTGCCGGAGGGGCTGACGGACCCCGCTGCCATCGACGCGGCCGTCCGGGAGAAGGCCCGGCGGGGCGAGCCCCTTTACGTCATCGATGAAGCCCAGCTGGCCGCGCTGGAGCCCGACCTGATCCTCACCCAGGCCCTGTGTGAGGTCTGCGCCGTCCCCATGGGCCAGGCTCTCCGGGCCTCGGGCCGGCTTCGCCGGCCGCCCCGGGTGATCGCCGTCAATACCTACCGCATGACGGATCTGTTCGAGGCTCTGCAACAGATCGGCGAGGCCGCCGGGGTGCCCAAGCGCGCGGAGGATCTCCTCCAGACATGGCGGCGCCGGCTGGCCCGCGTGGAGGATGCCGTGGCCGGCGCCCCCCGACCGCGCCTGCTGCTCCTCGAATGGCTGGATCCTCCCTTCTGCTGCGGCCACTGGGTCCCCGAGATGGTGGAGATCGCCGGGGGGCGGGAGGTCCTGGGGCGCCCGGGGGAGCCCTCCCGCCGCATCCGGTGGGAGGAGGTTCTCGCCGCCGCGCCGGACGTCATCGGCCTGATCCCATGCGGGTATCACCTGGCCGACGCGGTCGAATCCTATCCCCTCCTCACCCGCCTGTCCTTCTGGCCGCAGATCCCAGCAGTGCGCAACGGGCAGGTCTATGCCCTCGAGGCCTCCGCCTACTTCAGCCGTCCGGGCCCCCGCACCATCGATGGGATCGAGCTCTTGGCTGCCCTCCTCCACCCGAATCGCTTTCACACGCCGCTTCGGGAGCAGGCCGCGCGGCCGCTGGAGGCCGCTGAGATCCTCCGAGGATAATCGGCCGGGCATCCTTCCCGCATGGAGCAACCTGCCCCGGGGCTTGCTGGCCGGCCCCATATGAGGAAAATTCTCCCTGGATCCTTCAGACCGCGAAAAGGAGCGCGCTGGATGGAAGAGCCCCGGACACCGCGCCTGCGGGATCCGCTGATCGTGCTTGCTGCCCTCGCCCTGGCCCTGATCTGGGGAGTCAACGCGCTGACCAACCGGGATCCCCTCTGGTTCTGGCCCTGGCTGAACGCCCAGGCCGCCGAGATCCGGATCACCACAGGCGGTCGCGAGGTGGCCTTCGTCCCCGGAACCCCGGGATACGACCGGTTGAACGCCGCCCTGAACCAGGCGCTCTCGGGCCTCAATCTCGAAGGATATGAGCCCCAAATCGGCCTCTCTGAAGCCACCCTGGCCGAGTATCGCCACGGACCGCAGTCCCTGGTCCTTTGGGTTCGCTACGACCCGCCGGTTCAGATCCACACCGCCTTTTTCTTCCCCCGCGCCGATCTGCTGATCATCCCGCTGCAGGGACCCCACGCCGAGCTACGACCCGTGTTCGGCGCCCTGCACGGCGTGATCCGCCTGGGCGCCCTGCGATTGCGGGATCGCCGGATGCTGGAGGAAGCCGTTCGGGAGGTGCTCCCGTGAACCGACCCCTGATCGCCCCATCGGAGCTGGAGACGCTGACCGCCCGCTTCGGCCCTCAGCCCCATCACCACGCCGAGGTGATGGTCGGCGACGGCTGGTGGGACGAAGCGCGCCGCAGCCTGGATCGGCGCCGTGGGGAGGTGCTCTTAGTGATCCAACGCCCGGAAGGTGAGATCCTGGTCCACACTAAAGCGTTCTACCCCCCGCAGGCCTATCGCCTCCCCACCGGCGGCATCGGCTGGGGGGAGACCGCCTGGGAGGCGCTGCATCGGGAGATGGGCGAGGAGACCGGCCTGCCGGTGCAGGCCGCCGAATGGTGGGGGCTCATCACCTACACCCTGTATCCCTCCGCAGACCGCCGGGACCTGGGGACGCCCTTTGTCTCTTTTGTGTTCTACGTTCGCACCGAGGGGGAGCCCCGACCCGCCGACCTCAGGGAGCAGATCGCCGCCTTCCGCTGGGTTCGGCCGGAAACCCTCCCCGAGATCGCGCGGCGCCTGGAATCCCTGGACCCGCCGTGGCGCGGCTGGGGAGCCTTCCGGGCGGTGGGCCATCGCTTTGTGTGGGAACATCATGGAGCCCGCCTGAGGTCCGCCCGGGCGGGCTTGTCGTAAAGCATAGCCCTCCTCAAAGGAGGAAACCTTGACCGACCACGGGATTTTCGGGAAGAAGTTCATCGCCATCGCCGGGAACATCGGGGTGGGGAAGTCGGCCCTGACCGAGCGGCTGGCCCAAGCCCTGGGATGGGAGCCTTTCCTCGAAGCTGTGGATGACAACCCTTACCTCGCCGATTTCTACCGGGACATGGCCCGCTGGGGCTTCCATTCCCAGATCTTCTTCCTGAGCCGCCGGCTCCGGCATCACGTGTTGCTGCTCCAACGCCCCCACTCGGTGATCCAGGACCGCACGATCTACGAGGATGCGGAGATCTTCGCCAGAAACCTCTATGAACAGGGGGATCTGAGCGAGCGAGACTGGCGGGTCTACCGGGAGCTCTACGATGCGCTGCTGATGTTCCTGCCGCCGCCCGATCTGGTGATCTACCTGCGGGCCTCCGTCCCCACGCTCCGGCACCGCATCGCGCTGCGCGGACGAGCCTTCGAGCGGGAGATCCCTTCGGATTATCTGGAGCGCCTGAACCGGCTCTATGAGGATTGGATCCGGCGGTTCGATCTCTGTCCCGTGCTCACCATCCCGGCGGATCGGCTGGATTTCGTGCAACACCCCCGCCACCTCCGCTTGATCGTGGAGAAGGTGATCGAGAAGCTCCAGGGGAAGGAGGAAGTCACGTTCGACGACGCCCTGGCGGATCCCGCGTTCTAAGGGTCATCCGGCGGGAGAGATTTGAGAGAGCCCTCCGGTTGGGGGTAAGATCGGCAGGAGACGAAGAGCCTGTCCGCTGGCTCTAAGGGAGGTGAGGACGATGCCGTATACCCTGCATCCCATCGCCGAAGGCGTCATCGCCATCGATCTTCATTTCCACGGCCGTCCGCAGGTCATCGCGGCCTATTTGATCTACGACGGCCGGGAGGCCGCCCTGGTGGAGACCGGGCCGACCTCCAGCGCGGAGCACCTGCTGGAGGGGATCCAGGCGGCCGGCGCACCCCTGGAGGCCTTGCGCCACCTGATCGTCACCCATATCCACCTGGACCACGCGGGGGCATCCGGGTTCCTGGCCCAGCGCCTGCCCGGGGCGAAGGTTTACGTTCATCCGGTGGGCGCCCCGCATCTGATCGATCCCTCCCGGCTGATCGCCAGCGCCGCCCGGATCTATGGAGACATGCTGGAGCCGCTGTGGGGGAAGGTGATCCCCGTCCCTGCCGACCGCGTGCGGGTGGTTCAGGATGGGGAACGCCTGCCCGTGGCCGGTCACACCCTGGTGGCCTTCGAGACCCCCGGCCACGCCCGACACCACCACGCTTTCCTGGACGAGACCACCGGGCTCCTCTTCACCGGGGACATCGCGGGGGTGCGCCTGCCCGGCGTTCGCTACGTCCGCCCGCCCACCCCGCCGCCGGAGCTGGACCTGGAGGCCTGGTCGGCCAGCATCGCCCGGCTACGGGCCCTGAAGGCCCAGGCCCTGTGCCTGACCCACTTCGGGACGTTCCGCGAGGACATCGAGTGGCACTGGGAGGACCTGGAGCGCCGGCTGTGGGATTGGGGACGATGGATCCGGGAGATGATAGAGGAGAACCGGACGGAGTCCGAGATCCTGGAGGCGCTGCGGACCCGAGCAGACGCCGAGTTACGAGCGGCCGGGGCCGACCCGGCGTTCTACGATGTGGCTGTGAGCTACGAGAGCGTGGTCGCCGGATACCTGCGCTACTGGCGGAAGCGCGCCGAAGCCCTGGCCCCGCGGGCGGAAGGCTGAACCACCCCACACGAGGAAGACGCGAAGCCCGACGACGGAGCGCACACGCGTATGATCGAGTGCATCCCCTGCCCGGCCTGCGGCCGCGAGATCCCGATGGAGGAGGGCGTCTGCCCCCACTGCGGAGCGGCTTTCTGCCCGGCGTGTCGATCCCCCATGCCGGAGGACGCGGATCGCTGCCCCGCTTGTGGAACGGTCTGGGCCTGGTTCTGCAGCCACTGTGAGGCACCCGTCCCGCCGGAAGCAGAGACTTGTCCCACGTGCGGCGCGCCCCTGCGGCCCCGACCCTGCGGCCGCTGCGGGACCATGGTGCCGCCCGACGAGCCGTGCCCGGGCTGTGGCGCCGAACCCTGTCCCGATTGCGGCGCGTGGGTGCCGGCGGACGCCTCCGCGTGCCCGGCGTGCGGGTTGCCCCTGGGGGAGATCTGCGCACAGTGTGGGGCTGCGTTGCCGGAGGGCGCGACCCGCTGCCCGGCCTGCGGCGCGCCAGCCGGGGAGCTCACCTGCCCGCGCTGCGGCCAGCCCGTGGCGCCGGAGTCGGCCCTGTGCCCCGCCTGCGGCGCGATCTGGTGCCCCATGTGCGGGGAGCCCGGCCCCGAAGAGCCCCTCACGGCGGAGACACGATGCCGATGGTGTGGCTTCGCGCTGGCCTTCGCCTGCCCGGATTGCGGGACCGTCCTGCTGAGCACGGCCTCGGAATGCCCGGACTGCGGTCGGGTTTTTCCTCGGTATTGCCCGTCCTGCGAGAAACCCCTCTTCGGCGCGCCGGAGCGCTGTCCATCGTGTGGGGCCTCCATCCCCGCGCCCCCTCCCCTGGAAGCCCGTCCGGCCTCCCGCCGCTTCTCCGGAACCGCCGACTTGGCCGTTTGCCCCAACTGCCGAACGCTCTTTCGCCCATCGGAGGGGCCGTGCCCGTCCTGCGGCCAGCGGCTCTGCCCCCGGTGTCGCGCCCGGCTCTGGCCGGAGGAGCTCATCTGCCCGCGGTGCGGGGCGGAGACCGGCGCGCGCTGCCCCGATTGTCAGGAGATCCTCCCCCTCGGCGCTTCCGCGTGTCCGGCCTGCGGGGCCGAGCTGGCCTTCGCCTGCCCGCGCTGCGAGGCCCGCGTATCCGAAGGGACCGAGCGCTGCCCCCGCTGCGGCCTGGACCTCTCGGGGCGCTGCCCGCGGTGCGGGGCGGAGCTGCCGGAGGAGGCCGATGCCTGCCCGGCCTGCGGGCAGGCCCTGTGCCCGGAATGCGGATCGGCGGTGGCCGAGGACGCCCGCGCCTGCCCGGTCTGCGGGGCCGCCTTCACGTATGTGTGCGAAACCTGCGGCGCGGAGCTGGAGCCGGAGGCGACGGCCTGCCCGCATTGTGGACATCCGGTATAGCCGCAGGCCGGAGCGACACGGCGCGGATCGGCCTGATGTTCCGGAACAGGCTTATCCCGGAAGCGTGGGATCCTCAATGCGCCACACCGTCCCGACCGGGAACGCGGGGTCCCGGGAGGCGATGACCACCGCCTGATTCCCGCGGGGCTCGAAGACCGCAAGGGCCGGCCGGCCGGCGCAGGCGCGGGCCAGGGCGGTGAACAGCCAGAGGGGCAGCTTCCCGTTCAGGACGAGAAGCCCTTCCTCCGGGATCGGGGGCAACAGCAGGCCTTCTGTTTCCTCCCGCTCTACATAGGGATGGCGGAACGTGGCCCGGAGCCGCCACCCCCCCGGCGCGCGTTCGACCGTGAACGCCAGCGGAGATGAACGGTCCGCTGTCCGTTCCTCGCCCTCCGTCGCCCATCGGAAGCGCGGGGGTTCCACCCAGCCCAGCCGGACGTCGAACTGGAAGAAGGGCGCTGGGAGGGCGTGGACGGCGAGGGCGGCGTAGAGCCAGGCCGGGCCGCGACCGTAAAGGGCCAGGGGCTTGCCCTCGGGGAGGAAATCCAGCATCCGGGGCAGATCCTCCGGGGCCCAGCGCGGGGCCTCCCCCTCCCGGCGGATCTCCAACATGCGGGCCAGATCATCCAGGTCGATCACCCAGTCGATGTCGGGGGCCATGGCCAAGTGGTAGCGGCGCAGCTCCTCCGGGTCGTAGCGGAAGAGCGCCGCGATCCGCTCGGCCAGCGCCTCAAAGACCGACCCCTCCGCCATGCGACCCCGCTCCAGGCCGGTGATCACCCCGCGCAACACAGGGGCCTCCTCGAGGATCTGCGAGGAGCCTTCCAGCCGGGAGTCCAGATCCGCGATCAGGTGGAGGCCGTAACGCCGGACGCGCTCCTGCCAGACCGGGCGGGCCGCGGGATCCCGGATGAGGAGGATCGCGTGGGTGACCACGCCCAGGATCCGCTCCTGCTCCGGGGTCGGCATCCCTCCCACATCCACCAGCAGCGGCAGATGGCGACGCCGGATGTCCTGGACGATCCGATCCACCCAGCGTTCATCGAAGGCCCCCTTGATCCGGAGCTGCCGGGCCAGCCGGGGCTCCGCCTCGTGAAACCAATCCCCTTCCCCATCCGGTGCCGCCCGCAACACATAATGGGCCACGCCACGCTTCCGCAAGGATTGTGATAGACTATATGTTAGAACGGATTTACCGGAGTTCGGCGGCCCTCCGATCAGCACAGCGGGAAACAGCTCCATCGGGATCCTCCATATCCGCAAGAGATGGACCTGTGGGAGGTGGGCCATGGAACCCAGACCGGCCAGCACGATGATCGCCACGCTGGGCGGGCAGCCACAGGTGATCACCTTCGCCCTGGACGCCTTGCTGAGCCGCGGTGAGCAAATCGTGGAGGTCGTGGTGTTGCACCTCGCCCCCCAGGATCCCCGAACCCGTCACGCCCTGGAACGCCTGGATCGCGAGTTCCCCAATGATTTCTACGCCCATGCCCGTCGCTCGATCCGCCTGCGCCGGGTCATGCTGAAGGATCTCCGGGGCCCCATGCTGGATATCACGGATGAGCGCGCGGCCGAGGCCGTTCGGATGCAGATGATGGAGATCCTCCAGGCGGAGAAGGCGCAGGGCCGTCCCCTCCATGTCGTGCTGGCCGGGGGACGACGCCTGCTCGCCCTGATGCTCTTCCTCACCGCGGTGGTGCATCTGGATTATGCAGATCGGGTGTGGCATCTCTATACCCCTCGCGCCTTCCTGGAGAGAGCGCGGGACGGCCGGCGGATGCACGCGCGGCCGGAGGATGGCGTGCGCCTGATCGAGGTGCCCTTCCCCCGTTGGGGGGCGGACTTCCCCGCTTTCCGACAGCTGACCTCCCTGCAGCTGGGGCAGATCGAGTCCCCGGCGGATCGGATCGGGCGTTGCCGGCAGGTCTGGGAGCGGTTGACGCCCGCCCAGCGTCGCGTGCTGGCGGAGGTCGTCCGCTGCGAACACCTGTTGCAGGTCGCGGAGGCCCTGCGCCGGTCGCCCAAGACCGTGGACTCCCATCTTGAAGCGATCAAAGCGATCTGCCGCGAGACGTGGGGCCTGTCCTCGGACCATCGTCTCTCCTATCGGGATCTGCGGGAATGGTTCCGCCCCTTCGCGCCGTTCATGGACCTTTCCACAACCCGGTGAGGGCCGGGGCCCGAAATCGCCATCTCCGCGGGCTTCTGCCCTGACGCTTCCCAGGGGCAGGGGGGCCTTCTGGCTCCTAATCGTAGAGGAAAGGTCAGCCCCCACATCCGGTCGTCCCCGGATGCGCATCCGGTCTTTCCCTGATGTCCAGCCTGCTGGGCTCGGCTACACTTCGGGGCAAAGGAGGCCGGCATGATCGTCCTGAACTTCGCTCATCCCCTTACACCGGAACAACAGCGACAGATCGAAGCTTTTGCGGGGCAGCCGGTAGAACGGGTCATCACCATCGACGCCCAGATCGATCCCGCGCGGCCCCTGGTCCCTCAGGTGGCGGCCATGGTGGACCGGGTGGGGTTCTCCCCGGAGGAATGGCAGACCCGGCCCATCTTGCTTCTGTTGCCCTCGCTGAACTACAGCGCCGGGGTGCTGCTGGCGGAGCTTCACGGCCGCATGGGGTATTTCCCATCGATCATCCGGATGCGGCCGGTTCCGGAGGCCGTCCCACCGCGATTTGAGGTGGCGGAGATCATCTCCCTGCAGGCCGTGCGGGAGGCCGCGCGCGCCCGGCGGGGCGCGTCGGAAAGGAGGGAGAGCGATGCGTCTTAAGGTCACGTTGCGCTTCGTGCGTCCGGGCCGGTTGCCCTGGGGCTATCCGGAGTGGCTGCGGGGCCTGGCGTATACGGCGATGCGGCGGGGGTTGCCCCAGGTGGCCCATCGGCTTCACGAGGAGGGGTGGCAGGGCCCGGAGGGGCGCGCCTACAAGCCCCTCACCTACTCGTGGCTGCATGGCCTGCGGCCGGATGGGAGCGGGCTGTGGGCGGAGGGGTCGGTCACCTGGTGGGCCTCCTCGCCGATTGAAGCGGTGGTTGAGGCACTGGCCCTGGGGCTGCTGCTGGAGCCGGAGGTGGCGCTGGGGCCACATCCGGTGCAGGTGGAGCGTATCGAGGTGGTCCCGGCGCCTGAGGTGGAGGGGTCGATGACCTGCGTCACCCTGTCGCCCATTACAGTCTCCACAGGCGAGCGGCGGTCGGACGGGCGACTGGTCAAGCGGTATCTTTCGCCGGAGGAGCCGGCCTTCGCGTCGGCGTTAGCGGAGAACCTGCGGCGGAAGGCCGCGGCGTTTTACGGGCAGGAGATGCGGGGGGAGGTCGTCATCCGACCGCAACCGCCTTATCGCTCCAAGCTCGTGCGCATCCATGACACCGACATTCGGGGGTGGATGCTGCGGCTGACGCTGGAGGGGGATCCGCGGCTGCTGCGCCTGGCCTACGAAGCCGGCCTCGGCGAACACACCGCCAGCGGCTTCGGGATGGTGGCCATGGCCCGAGAGCAATGGGAGAACCCCTCTCCCCATGACGCTCGAATTCTTAAACATTTTGTCCACTTTCGTGCATCTCAATAAAATCATAATCTGGAGTTTGCGATGATTTTAAATTTAATTAATTCGTTTAAATCTGAGTTTTCTGAGAAGCTTTACAGATCAGACTATCTCCTTGCGGACACCCGCATTCCCTGGGTGTCGCTCTATGATCATTTGATACTCACGGCCGGGTTTGCCGCCGCCCTTGCCGAGGAACTTCTTCGACGTGGCAGGACAGCAATGGAGATATGCGGGATAGAGCTTTCACCCTCCGAACTGCGGGCCCTTGCCCGCCTGTGTGGGCTCTTGCATGATCTGGGGAAAGCACGAATCGGCGAAATGGAGTACCGATTCCACGTCCAGAGAAGTGTGGAATATGCGCGGGAGTGGCTTGCTGCGAAGGGTGTGGAGGAGCATCTCCAGGAGATCATCCTGGGCGTAGTGGCGCGCCACCACCTACGAGATGGACCGCAGACAATCCTGGAGAAACTGGTCTGCCTAGCCGATAGCTATGCCTCCGCCGGGGATCGCCCCGAGCTGGCGCGAGCCTATACGGCAACCGAATTCCAGCGGCTTGCAGGAGAAACCCTCCGCCTGGAGCAAGAGCTTTTCGGTGCCGACAAACCTGTTTGCTTGCTTCTGGGCGATACGGACGCCATCAAAAGCTACGTGTACGAGACGAGCACGCTTCCCGAGATCCGCGGAGCAAGTGAAATCCTCCAGGAGCTGGAGGAGAACGTTCGCGGGCTTTTTACGGGGAAGCTCGCTGAAGAAGCCCTCATTTACTGCGGCGGAGGAGGCTTCCTCGTCATCGTTCCCGCAAGTCAAGCGGAAGAGCTAAAGCAAGAGATCGAGCGGCTCTATCTGGAGAAAACCGGTGTTGCCACCATAACGGTCGTCTCCTCAGATCCGCTCGGCTACGCCGACATTGGGCGGGGGCTTGCTCCCTACGACGATGTGCAGGTTCGGGCGCTTTCCGGAAGGGGTGTTGCTGCCGATCTGCTCTTTAGCCACTTTGAGGCACTCCTCGCAGACCGCACGAAACGCAAAAACTTCGGTGAGTTGGTGTCAGCGCTGACCGGTAGGCTCCAGCAGCAGAAACGGGCAAAGGCTACAGCCCCGTTCCTGGAGACCTTACCCGTCCACCGACGGTGTGAATCCTGCGGGAAGCGGGCGGCGGAAGTGCACGACGATGCGCGGGACGAATGGATCTGCGTGATCTGCTCCCAGAAACGGGAGCATGGAAGAGGTGAGCGCCGAGAGTTCGTAAAAGAGTTTGTTCGGTGGGTGTATGAGAACAAGCGTGTCGAGATTCCCGAAAAGACGCCTGATGGAAGGCCCCGTTTTCCCGAAGACCTGGACACCTTAGCCGGATCGGACGGTCGGATTGCCCTTTTCTACGCCGATGGGAACAACATGGGCGACCTCCTGCAACTGATGCCCTCGCCCGCCTCGTATCGCCACTTCTCCCGAATGTTGGAGCAGGCGACCCGGGATGCCCTTTTCTCAGCAATCTGGGCGGTGTTTGACGAAGAGCGCCTGAAGGATCCTGGTAAACCACTGCCCTTCGAAATCATCGCCCTCGGCGGGGACGACATCGTGGTCATCGTGCCTGCACGCTACGGCTGGGCATTGGCAGTCAAGGTCCTTGAAGCCTTTGAGCAGCACCCTGGTATTGAGAAGCTTCAGAAAGAGCTTCAAGGGCGAGTGGGAAACGCCCTGCGCCGTCCTGTCTCGCTCAGTCTTTCCGCCGGGCTGGCGATTGCCGATGTGAAGTATCCAGTGAGCTTTCTCTTCTCGCTGGCCGAAGGACTCCTCAAGGAAGCGAAGAAGCTGGCACGAGAGGTCCATACCAGCACGCTCTGCCACCTCTGGTTGCGGGCGCCGGTGATTTCGGAACGAGCAGATGTGCTGCTGAGCGCCCTGTATGCGCGACAGAGGATGGTGCTCACGGCGCGTCCCTACACGGCGGAGCAGGCGCGGAGGCTTGCGAAGCTGGTCCACAGTCTACAACAACTGCCCAAGGCTCAGCGACACTCGCTGGCGGAAGCCCTCGAAAAAGGCGTGCATGTTTCGCTGAACTATGCCCTATATCAGGCGGCCCGGCAAAAGGAACGCGGCGCACAGCTTCGTAAGGCGTTTCAAGAGCTGGGAAACCTCCTGGAGCCTGCAATGGACGGCTTCTGGTTCTGGCGCTGGACGGACGAGGGCTGGAAGACGGCGCTTCTGGACGCGCTGGAACTCATCGAGCTGGGCGCTGTGCTGGACATCCCACGGGAGGAACATTATGCCCTATCGGCTACAGATTGAGACAAAGTTCGGCCTTGTCTCCGGTTTGCACATCACCGGGGAGCAGAGCAAGCTCTGGACGGACAGAGCTCTGGTAGTGGACTGGCGCGACGGCAAAGTTCCCATTGTTCCTGCGACCACAATCAAGGGCTGGCTCCGGGAGAGCGCAGAGCGAACGCTGCGGGGATGGGGTCAGCGGGTGTGCGACGGCTCTCGCCCCGGAGAGATGTGCAACGCATGCTTGGTTTGCGAGGTCTTTGGATCACCCCGGAGGCGCTCTCCCTTGCGCTTCTCGGATGCCGAGCTTCGTGAGGGCATGGCGGATGTGCGCATGAACGTCTCGCTCAGCCGCCATCGCAAGACCGCGTATGAGGAGCGGCTCTTCTCCACCGAGGTCGCCTGGCAGAGGGAACTTGCGGTGCACATCGAGGGCTGGTTCGGTTCGCGGGCAGAAGCTCAGCAGGCAGCTGCTCTCTTGTATATAGCGGCGAAAGCCGGCTTTGCGATCGGGGCAGCGCGCTCCCGGGGATTGGGCTGGCTCGAGCTGGTGGATTTCACAGCGAGCGTGGACGGCGAGAAACTCCTGGACGAAGACCTTGTAGCACAGAGCAAAGCGCTTGTATCCCGGACGGAGGGTCCTGCATGACGGAATACTTCGTCTGCCTCACGCCCGAAAAGCCCCTGCGCACGGGCACGCTCAAGCCCCGGGGGGATTATCTCGACACGCGGGATTACCTGCCCGGCAGCGTCCTCCGGGGCGCGCTAGCTGAATGGCTCAAGCTAGAGGGGAAAGCAAGCCAGATCGTCCCGACAGTGCAAAAGGTGCGCTTCGGGAATTTCTTCCCCAGTGTTGCAGAGTCTGTATGGGCTTTGCCCTTCCCGATGACGGCACTGGAGTGCAAGTTGCATGGAGGATTTCGGCGCATCCCCAGGGGTTCCACAGAAAAACCTGGACACGGTATCCGGGATAGTCTGCTCATCGCCCTGGCGTATGCAGAGCTGGAACGGCAGGGTGTGCGCTTTCCGGTGCCCATGCTCCTGCGCTGCACCCATGAAAACAAAGGAGAGAAGTGCGGCGGGCGCATGGAACGAGTGAGCGGTTTCTATGCAGCTCTGCCCGAAGGCTGGAGGGCGATGAAGATCGAAAAGGCACTCCAGACCAAGGTTGCACTGAGCCGCCATCGCCGCGCTGCCCAAGAAGGGATGCTCTATCGGGTAATCGGAGTGCGACCGAAAGGCACATTCGTCGGGCGGATCTGGGTTGAGGACGAGGCAATCCTCGAGGAGCTCAAGAAAGCGGTGGAGAGCGTCGGAGTCGGCGCCCTCACGACCCGAGGGTTCGGCGCCGCGCGTCTCAAGGCGGTGGAACCCGGCATAGAGCCTATCGCCGAGCGCCTGCGCACCTTCAACGAGAAACTGCGCGAAGTGTGGCGAGACCTGGCGGATCTGGCCCAGCAGACCGGGAGCCCAGTGCCCACAGAGCCATCGGGGACCTACTTCAGCGTGGACCTGCTCTCGCCCGCTGTCCTCCGGGACCCGCACGGGTTGCCCACGCTGAAGCTCTTTCTAAAGCTCGACGGACAATGGCGGGAGCCGATCTTCTGGGCGACGCAGCATACCTTCGTGGGCGGCTTCTCCACAGCCTGGGGACTGCCCAAGCCCACCTACCTGGGCGCGGCGATGGGAAGCGTGTATGTGTTTCGAACAGAAGCTTCCCAAGAGGAGCTCCTGCCCTTCCTGGAAGACCTAGAAGCCCGGGGCGTTGGGATCCGCACCGACGAAGGACTGGGCGAAATTTTGGTGTGCCACCCATTTCATCAGGAGGTAATGCCGGTATGATGCCAAATATCAAAACTCTTCAGGTTATTGAGCAACAATGGCTGGATCGCGTGGTAGAGCTGGCAGAACAAACGATGCGGTCTTCTAAGGTCTATGGAAAGCAGTGTAAGGATAACCACTGGAGCTTGAAAAAAGAATGTCCAGAGTGCCGAGCTAAAACTTCTGACATACTGCAACGTGCTCAGCTTTCAAATCTTCAGAATTTAGCAAATTCCAGCGATTCAGTTAAAGCGCTGGAGCTATTTATCCGCTATCAAATGGGGCGAAAGGAAGGCAAAGGCTGGCGTTACACAGGCAATAGTGATTCCTCGTTTGGATCTAAGGTGATCGAAGACTTTAACCAGTTAGGTAAATGGTCGGAGCAAATTGCGCGTGACTCCGGCGAAAGTAATCCTAAGTCTGTGCATTTGTGGCTGATTCGGCTGTACTGCGGCTTTTTGAGCCGGTGGTTCGTTGCTCTGAAGGGTGGTGAAGAAGAAGTAGAGGCCGTCGAGGAGGAGTAAACCATGCACTCGTTCTGGCACTTTGAAAACCGCTGGTTGATTACCGCGACCCTGCGGATGAAGACCGCCCTTTCTGTGGGCACCCGCGCGTCGCTCATGCCTGCAGGCTCTGACCTTCCTGTTATCAAGACCCCGGAGGGCATCCCCTTCATCCCAGGCTCCTCGCTCAAGGGTGTTGCACGCGCGTATGTGGAGCGACTCCTACGCACGGTGGACAAGCTCGGGCAGACCCACCAGGATGAAAGACTCTGGGCATGTGACCCGCTGGATGAGAGTGAGTGCTGCGTAATCGCGAAATGCTGTGAGCATTGTGAAAACTGTAAGGGGAATTGCTGTCACGATTGCAGCCGGTGCAAGAACTGTATGGTCAAACGTGCAATGCAGAATAACCGGCTTGACGATGAGAAGCTCACACAGGAGATCTGGCAGCGCTCCTGCACCGCCTGCCGGCTCTTCGGCTCCCCCTGGCTGGCGTCGCGGATCTCGTTTCAGGATGCCATGCTCTTGAATCGGGAGAGCCTGCTCCGGCTCACCGAAATCCGCGACGGTGTGGGGATTGACCGCGACCTGGGCTCAGCGAAAAGCGGCATCAAATATGACTTCGAGACTGTGCCTGCGGGAGCGGAGTTCGGCATTACCATCGTGGTAGAAAACGCCGACGAATGGGAGGTAGGACTGTTGCTCCTGGCGCTGGAAGCGATGCGAAAGGGCGAACTCCCCGTGGGCGGCAAGACCACACGCGGTCCTGGCTGGGGAGAAATTGTTGACCTCAAAATCCAGAAGGTGGGCAAGGAAAACCTCCTGGACTACCTCACAGGCATGGGACAACCTGCGGAGATTTTGCATTCGGAGCTTTTGCAGAGACTCGTAACAGCCTTGCAAGGAGGGAGCCATGCATAAGCGCCGCTGGAACGCTCTGAAGCTGGAACTTGTGATCGAGCCCCGAGCCCCGCTGCTCATCAAATCGGGGCTGACTTCGCCGAACCCTTCTCTTCCTGACATGCAGTTCGTGCGCACGATGACACCCCGGGGCGAGATGGTCTTCATCCCCGGTTCTTCACTCAAAGGGACGTTTCGGAGCTTTACGGAGAAGGTGCTGCGGACCGTAAAACCTGATGGCGCCTGCGAGCCGTTCCCCTCCAGCCCAAGTTACTGCGTCACTCGCTACCGGTTAGCAGACGAAGAAGATCCGGCGAAGGTCTATCAAAAGTCCTGCCGCGCCTGCAAGATCTATGGAAACACCCGTCTTAAGGGTCGGCTCTCCTTCACAGATGCCTTTCCCGAGGGGACGGTCAAGACCGAAACCCGCCACGGCGTGGCGATCTCCCGATTGACGAATGCGGTGGCCGCGGGACCCTTCGACATCGAGGTGCTCGTGCAGGGGCGATTCCGGACTGCGCTTGTGCTGGAGAACTTTGAAGCCTGGCAGATGGGGCTCCTGGCGCTGACGCTCCAGGCAATCAATGACGGGCTGGTGAAGCTGGGCTTCGGCAAGAACCGGGGATTCGGCGAGGTCTCCATGACCGTAGAGCAAGCTGTCGTGGTGCTGGCTAAAAAGCCAGACCTTCTTCGCAACGCCATTTGGGGCGTAGGAGCCTTTGTGGACGAGGGGGAACGCCAGGCTTACGGGCTTCGGGAGGCAGACCGGCTGGAGGAGCTGCCCGAGGGGGCGGAGACGGATCTTGCCGTCTTCGTCCAGCGCACCTACGACCGAGAAGCATGGCAGAGGGTGGCTGAGAAGGCGATTGAATCCCTCACGCAGGTGCTGGAGGCAGCATGATGCGGGGATGGGTCTATTCGGGCGAGCTTGGCACGGACGAGCTCGCGCAGCTCATCGAGCGGCTTCCTAAGCGTGTGATCCTGAGCTGGGAGCTTGCGCGGCTGGATTTTCCGAAGGGTCTGGAGCTTCGCGATGCCGGGTGCGCATTTAACCGTGAGGCGGAAATCCGCTGGGAGAAGATCGCCGAAAGGCGCTGTCGGGTTTGGGTCCTGAGCGACAGCGAGCGCAACGACCTGCCCGATACCCTCAAGTCCGTCGATGGCGACTGGGAGATCTCGGAATGCGAGACCCGGCTGATCAATCTGGAGGACAAGCGATTTGCGCCACAGTTCGATCTGTACCCAGTGGCAAACAGACCAGAAGCCCAGCTGATGTGCCGGGTGTTTTATCGGGATAAGATCGCAACCTTTGTGAGCCCGCGGGAGGTGAAGACCGATGCCCAGGAATCCGAATGCTGAGCCAAAGCCCTTTGTGTTGGTAGAGATCCCCAAGGAGGCACCAGACCCCCGACCGGTGGCAACGCACGAGAAGTTCGCGGGGCTTACCGGGCGGCTGGAGATCTCCTTCACGGTGGTCTCGGAGTATCTCTTCGTGGGCTCCGGTTCCTATGAATTCGACCCAAACCATAGAAATCAGCGCCCCGACGTGTGGTACACCTTCTACCGCCGAAACGGTCAGCTCTGCGTGCCGGGCACCAGCCTCAAAGGCGCCATCCGAGCGATTGTAGAGGCAATTTCCAACTCATGTGTCTCGCAACGGCATCGTAGGGAAAACTTGCGTTCCAGTCATCATCAGCCCTGCCGGTTTCGCGACATTGGAAGCCGGCTCTGTCCCGCTTGTCGCCTTTTCGGGACAACCGGCTACCGAGGGCGCGTGCATTTCACCGACTTCCTGCCCCAAGGGGAGATAAAACCCGAGATCGTCAAAATCGGCGAGCTCTGGGAACCCAAGCGCTATGATCCGACAAAGCGTCGCTTCTACGAGCGCAAGACCTTTCAGCCGGTAGGAAGTCTCGCTCCCCAGCAGGGCTTTCGCTTTGTCGAAGCGGTGCAGAAAGATTCGAAGTTTCACGGAGCCCTCCTGTTTGAGAACCTGAGTGAAGCAGAGTTGGGGCTTCTCCTGCATGCGCTGGGATGGGAGCCCGAAGCGAACGGGTACAGAACGGCTTTTACCCCCAAGCTGGGCGGCGCCAAGCCCCGGTGCTTTGGTTCAGTGGAGTTCCGCCCGGTGCGGCTGCGGCTCTGGAGCGGAGGTGTGAAGGGCTTGCTGGCTCCCCGGGAAGTGCAGGGCAAAGACCTGCTTCCGCTCCTTTCCCGGTATCTGCAGGTATGCCGGGATAGTCGGTTGCTTCATGAACCGTCGTGTGCTGCCTTGAAGGAAGGTTTGAAACCCAAGAGCGAGCGGTGTCCTCGGGAGGTGTACTGATGACGACGGATGAGAAGGTAGAACTTGCGCAAAAAATCGCGGGGAAGCTGGTTGGTATTACCCCCTCTGAGTGGTCCAAATGGTGCTTATATGCTCAGGAGAAGGGGCTAGAGAAGGCGATTCAACTTGCTCGGGTTATGCAACAATCAGCTTCTTTAAGACCAGGCCCCAAACAGGCTTATCGCACTATCAGCCAGGTTATACCTGCTTTTCAGAAAGAATTAGAGTCATTGCCTCCCAACGCACTGATGGAGGTCCTGGGTTATGTACGCCAAGCTGTTATCGCCCGCTAAGCAATCACTCTCGGACAAAGTTTTAGTTGATAGCACGATATTTATAGATTATGATCGTTACTGCGAAGTAGCAATATCATGGTGGGAGGAAACTGTGTCAAGTGGAGTGAAAATATTTCTTTCAGAGATTTCCTTAATGGAAGTATACAAAGGAATCGCGCGTTCATCTCGCTCAAGAGGTGAAAAGCTCGCGGAATTCGAAACAAGAATTACGAAAATGAAAAAAGAAAGGAAAATACATCGTATTCTCCCTATTAATTCTTCGGTATTCCGGAAAGCTCGCGAATTGCTGAAGGACTATTGCTTGAGACATACCCCGCCACAGTGTAGAGGAAGAATGGAAGCTTTAATATGCGACATGTTGATTGCTGCTACAGCTCTGTTGAATAGCCTTCCGGTTGTAACGTTAAATGACGAGGACTTCGAGTGGATAAAAAGTCATGGACTGCAGGTCATAAAACCCTACGAGCCTGAGGAGGTGCCATGAAGAAAGTCCTTCTCGCCACGCTGGGAGAAGCCCCGGCGGTCGTCACGGAAGCCATTGACCGCCTGCAGGCGGACGGTGTCGCCATTGATTTCGTGGTCATTTTGACAACCAAAGACACCTATGCCCAGAGCGCCCTTCACCTTTTATCTGAACACATGCCAGCTTACTACGGCGGGAAGGTAACGCTTCTGGATGCCCGCATTCTGGAAGCCTTCTACGACGTGGACTCCGATACGGCTGCGCTGGAGTTCATGAACCATGCCTGCGCCGCCCTGAGGGACTACCGCAAGAAGGGCTGGGAAGTCTACGCTTGCATCGCCGGCGGGCGCAAGGCGATGTCAGCGCTGCTGGCATTGGCCGTCCAGTTCTACGGTGCTCAGCGCCTCTTCCACGTGCTCGTCGAAGACCCGGTGCTGGAGGAAGAGGGGCATATTCTCAAGCTCCAGAACATGAAAGACCAGAGCCGCGTGCTTCATCCGCCTATCGAGCAGATCAAGCTGGTGAATTTGCCCTTCATCGGGCTTTTCCCACTTTTAGGGGACATCATTTCCGGGCTGAAGGGCCGATCGGTGCGTTCTGAGGTCAAGCAGCTTCTTGAGCAAAACGGCTTGCTTGATGTTGATGCTGGCATCCCGACTCCCCTGGGGCAGATGGTCTTGCAGGTGCTGGAGAGCGTGGAAGCCTTGCCTGAACCCCGTGCAGGCGAATGTGAGAAGAGCCTGGCGCGCAAGGAGCCGAAGGAAGCTGAGGAAACCCAAAAGTGGGCGGATCGCCTGGCTAACCGCTTTCTGTTTATCGAACGCATTGAAGACATCGGCTGGCGGGAGGGCCAGCCCAAAGTCAGGGCAGAACCGCCGAACACGCTCTTTGTCTTCTTGCCAGGGCGAAGGGTCCGCGGGATCGGCTTTCGGCTCACGACCACTGCACAAACTCCCGGTCAATTGGAGCGCGCCCGCCAAGAAATCGAGCGCTGGATCGATAAAGAGGTACGCTGATAGGAGAAGAGTGGCGCAAGGGAGAACCGGTCGTTCGAGCTCAGCCGCCGAATGCGCTGATCGCAGGGGTCCGATTGCACATCGATATCTTGTTCCGCCTCCGGCTCGTCATCGCCACCAGCCCGGGCCAGCTGGAGGCGATCCGCCGGTATGTGGGACGCTCCATCTGTCGCGGGGAGGATAGGCCATGGGGGTCTACCACCTGATGGGCCTGGGGCTTTCCCCGGGCACGGTGATCGGGCCGTTGACCTACCTGGCCCACCGCTACCAGCGATGGAACCACGAGGATCAGGCCTTCTTCGCTGGGTCCGGCGAGGCCGCTCCGCGCCAGGCGGATCAAAAAGTGGGGGACATCCAGGCCCTCGTGCTCTTCACCACCCGCGAGATCCTCCAAGGCGACCGCCCCTCCCTCGAATACATCGAGAACCCGCCCGGTCGCGTGGCACAGGAGCCGCTGCAGGAAGGCGGGCCGATGAAAGAGGTGCTGCGCACGCACCTGCGCCGGGAATGGCCGGCCATCGCCGGCGGACGCACGGAGGGAACGGTGTTCTGGTGCGAGGTGGACCGTCGGGATATCCGCACGACCTATGAGCGCGTGGCCCGGGTGGTGGCCGCCCTGGCCGGGGTCGGCGGCCAGGGGAAGGAGATGTGGATCAACCTGACCGGCGGCAACAACGTCATGAACTTCGCCCTGGAGCTGGCTGCCATCCTCTCCGGAGACGTGGCCCGTCTTTACTACGTCCAGGCCGCCGATGAGCGGGCGGAGAAATGCCTCCGCTTCACTGCTGAGGACGGCTACTGGGTGGATCTGCCCATCCTCCCCCTGGGCCTGGGACGGCTCCGCCGGGCCATCCTCGAGGTTCTGACAGCACACGGGCCGCTTCCCCTGGAAGACCTTTACGCCCGCCTTCGAAACGAATACTGGGATCTGAGCCGGGGCCTGGACGCGCCGGAAACCCTGCGACGGGAGCATCTAACGCCGCTCTGGAAGGGACGGTTCATCCAGGAGACCGCGCAGGGCTACGCCATCGGCCCCCAATGGGAGCTGATCCAGCCTTACCTGCAAACCCTGGAGGAAGCGCGCGCCGAAGGACGGACCATCGAACAGCTGTGCGAGAAGGAGCCCTGGATCGAGCAGGAGGTGATCCACTTCTGATAGAGAAAGCCAGGATTCGAGAAAGAGCAGGCCCACCGGCTTGTGGAGGAAGGGCATGAAAGGGCGTAAAGCGATGACCCATGCTTCTCCCGGGACCATCCGTCTTTCCCTCGATCGACCCACCAGCAACTTCTGGGTGGATACAGGGCTCGTTGTGCTCCTGGGGCACTTCGGCGAAGGGGAACACCCGATAGATGAAGTCCTGGAATGGCTTCAGGGCCGGCTCCTTCAACCCACAGGCAATAAGGGGTTGTATTACGACAAGGCAACGGGGGAGATCCGAGAATATGACAAGATGAACTGGGTCTACCCGACAAACCTCTTCATTAAAGTATCCGGACAGGCGCCCAAAATCAAAATCGATGGACAAGACTACTTTGAGCACCCGCCCAGGTTCGAACTCAGCCTCAAGCTCAGCAAAAAGCCGGATATCTGTGACATCTGCGGCGACAACGCTCCGCTAACGAACGCCGCCATGTGGATGTATCCCTTCGTGGTGGATCCCCAGAAGTTCGGCACGTTCTACCCGGGAACAAAGCGAGGCCTGCAGCTGTGCGCCCGCTGCGCCCTGGCGGGGCTGGCCGGATACCTGGGCTGGTTGTGGAAGGCCCAGAGGAACGTCCTCCACTTCTTCATCTTCCACTCCAGCTTAAGGGAACTGAAGCGGCTTCACGAGGAGATCCTGGAGCCCCTTCGCGTGGGTGGCGGGCGGGGCGGGACAGCGCCGGTCGCCTTCGCCGGCCCCTATCTGCACGAGACCGCATGGGGTCTCCTGCTGGCCCTCTTCTCTCACGTGCGGCAGTCCGATCAGCTCTCCCTCGAGGCTCGACAGCTGCTGGCCTCACTGCTGGGGGCCGTCGGGGCCGATCCACCTCCTGCTCCCATCACCCTTTACGCGGTGATGGGCACGCCCGGACAGGCCTTCAGTATGAAGGCCATGCGGGAGTTCTCCAGGCTGCACCGGCTCTATCGACTCTATGAGAGCTGGATCGAACATCTGCGAGCGACCGGCATAGAGACTGTCAGGCCCCACCAGCGCCTCGTGGACATCTTCCGACAGTTCGAAGCCCAGCAGGGGCAGGACCTGGAGACGATCTGGAGGGATCGGATCTCGTGGGCCATCCTGGAGTTCAACGATCCCTCGCCCTTCGTGGAGCAGTTCCTGTATGAGGCCCGCGCCCGGGAGAAGAACCCTCGACCGCTGATATGGGGAACGATAGAGATCCTGAACCACTACCTGAAGGAGGTGTTTGACATGGATGAGCAATTCCAGCGCACGCTGGCCGGATTCGGACACTCCCTGGGGTCGGCTGCGGAGCAGCATAACGAGATGGGGCTGCTGTATGCCCTGCGCAACGCCAAGAACCCGGAGGATTTCTACCGGGTTCTCAACGATATCCAGTTCCGGCTTCAGCTCACCATCCCGGAGGCTCTCCTGCGCATCGAACGCGGCGAGCGCATCGCCGGCGTCCCATGGGTGCGGGTGAAGACATTGCTCTCAATTTACGCGATGAACGCTTTCCTTCGTAAAAGGGTTCCGCAGCAGGAGCCATCTCAGAGCAAGGAGGCCCAACCATGAGCAAGGCCCTCGTCATCGGTTATCTGGCCAAAGTCTCAGCGGCCAATGTGAATGCTTCCCACACGGAAGGCAATGTGGTCGTCACCAAGAAGGTGACGCTGCCCGACGGAAGCACGATTCCCTACATCTCCGGGCAGGCGATCCGGCGGATGCTCCGGGATCGCCTGGAGGAGCTTGGATACCCGCTCTCGGAACCATTCGCCCAGGTGAGCGGGCAGGAGGTCACGCCGCCCGTGCGCCCCTGGGAGTTCATCGACGAGGATCTGTTCGGCTACCTGGATCCCTCCGGCGGACGACGGCGCACCTCTCCGGTACGCGTGTCGGCAGCAGTGGGGCTCTTTCCCTTCCAGGGCGACCGAGACCTCGGCACCCGCTCCTTCGAGCGCTTCGGACAGGCGATGGCCGCCGGTGGCAACATGTTCGAGACCGAGCTCTACGCCAACCTCTTCAAGGGCACAATCCTCGTGGAGCTGGACCGGGTAGGAAAATGGAGGAGCCGGTATGAGCTGATTCAGCCGAGCTCTAAAGAGAAAGAGTCCGATCGAGAGAAGGAGGAAAAGAATCGGGATGAGCAAAAGAAACATGAATTACAGGGGAACGCATTAGTTAGGATCCAAGATTTATCCCCTCCGTTAAGGGGATTCTTGGCAGAACTGATTCCTCAGGAAAAGCAAAGGCGCCTGCAGACGCTCCTGGAAGCCCTCAACCTCCTCTGGGGAGGGGGACGCACGGCGCGGATGCTGGCCGATCTTTCGCCGAAGTTCTTCGCTTATGCCCGGCTGAGGGTGAAACATCCTGTCTTCCTGGAAGCAATGGTCGCACACTATGAGGACGGCCGATACCTCCTGGACCAGGTCCCGCTGAAAAACGCGCTGGAGAGGTTCGCCCCCTATCGGGAGCGCGTGATCTTCGGCGTGGAGCCCGGGATCTTCGGGAACGAGGAGGAAATCCGGCAGGCCCTCCAACCCTATGGAGAGGTCCTCTCTGTCCATCATGCTCTGAAGAAAGCCCAGGAGGATGTGAGCCAGCTATGGAACGGATCCTCGTCGTGATGGTTCGGGCGCCGGTGGTCTCCTTCCGGCGCCCGATGGATCACAACTATCAGCGAACGCTCCCCATGCCACCGCCGACGACGCTCCTGGGCATCGCCGGGGCAGCGCTGGGGCTCTCGGATCGGGAGCTATGGGCGCAGGATAGCCCGATGCGGGATCTCCGGGTCTCGGTCTGGATCGAGGGAGAGACCGGCCGCGCCTATGATATGTGGACCGTTCTTAAGATCAAGGGCGGCAGGATCGCCGAGCGCTCTCCGTATTTCCGCGAGCTGCTTTTTTTCGCCGATTACACCCTCCTCTATGGCGGGAGGGAGGAGCTCCTGCGCCGTCTGGAACGGGCCTTCCAGGATCCCGTTTATGCACTCTCCCTCGGTCGCGAGGATGAGCTGATGCTCATCGAGGATATCCGGTGGGGAGAGGCCGCGCCCGGGGAGCCCCGATTCCGGGGAACAGTCCTGCCGGTGGATCTGCGCCAGACGCCCGGCGCCCGGCCTATCCTCACGCCCGGCGCTTCCTTCGAGCCGCCGGTGGTGGAGACGCTTCCCCTACGCTTCCGGGTGGACACAAAGGGCATTCGACATCCTGAATCCTCCATCCCTCTCACGTTCCTTCCGTTAAGCCTGGAGCTCGAGGTTCCCGGCATGCCAGCGCTTCAATGGGAGGGGAGGAATTTCACATGGCTGAACTCCTCGCCAAGCCCGACGTCCCGCTCCTCTTCCACTTAGAGGAGGTCATCCGCCTGGGAGCGGAGATCGCGGAACGCATGCGGCTCCCCCCTCGCCTCCGGGCCAAAGCCCTTCTGGCGTGCGCCCTGCACGACATCGGGAAAGCCACCCGGGGCTTCCAGGACTACATGCGCGCCCTCCGCATGGTCCAGGAAGCGGAACAACGCGGGGCACCTGCCCCGGAACAGGAGTGCCTGCGACGGATCGCCCGCCAGAGGAAAGCGCGGGCCTACCCTCACGCCCTGGCTTCCCTGCCTATCGCGCTCGCGGCAGAGGGCAATCTGCCCTCAGGCCCGGGAGAAAGTCCCAGCGCCTTCGAGGCCACCGCTGCGGTGCTTTCCCATCATTCCCCACTGGGACCGGAGCTCTATAAGGGCTATGAGAGTCTCCCCGATTATCTCTGGGATGACCTCCCTGATCTCCTGCGTGCTCTCTGGGAGCTCATGTATGAGCACGGCGTGGATGAGCTCCCCGCGCTGAAGGATATCGAACCCCAGATCCGGATCCTCGCTCGCCAGACGCCCGCTGCCCTCCTGGAGCAACCTCTCTCCTTTGGAAACGAATCCCGCACGCTGCGGGGAATGCTCCAGCGCCTGCCCCCCCAGGATTTCGCCCGGGTGAAGACCGTGCTCCATCTGGCCGACTGGCTGGCCTCCGCGAAATCCCCATGTCCTTCGGCACTGTTCCTCAGCGCCGGAACCCTCACCGTCCAGCGCTCCATGGAAACCCGCGGGCAGTCGCTCCGGGATTTCCAGCGGAGGGCACAATCGGCCGCCGACCGGGAGATACTCCTGCTTCGAGCGCCAACAGGAACCGGCAAGACGGAAGCCCTGCTGCTATGGGCCGGCCGGGCGGAACGGATCATCTACCTCCTGCCCACCCAGGCGACGACCAATGCGATGTGGCGGCGCCTGCGTGGGATCTACGGCAATGACGCGGTGGGGCTGGCCCACGGACGGGCCAGCTATATGCTCCGGCGGGAGTTCGATGAGGATCCCCTGGACCTCCGACTGTTCGGATCGGTCTTCGCCAAGCCGGTGACCGTGGCCACCCTGGATCAATATCTCTTGGCGCACCTTCACGGACGGCACTGGGAGGAGCGGCGGAGCCTCGCCCGGGGCGCTACGCTGATCCTGGACGAGATCCACGCGTATGAGCCTTATACCCTGGGGCTGCTCCTGGAGGCCCTGAGCCGGGAGCCCCCAGCCCGCCTAGCCCTGGCCAGCGCCACCCTTCCCGATCCCCTCCTCCAGCTCTTCCCCCCCGGAGAGCCAGTGGATGCGGAACCGGACCTCTGGGCGCGACGCCGCCATCGCATCCGGCTCTGCGGGGGGCGGCTGACGGACCATGGCCTCGAGATTGCCATGGATCTGGCCCGGAAGGGGAAGACTGTCCTGGTCATCGCCAACACCGTGCGGGACGCCCGGCAGCTCTACCGTCAGCTCCGGGAAGCGCACCGGTGGCCTCAACGGGCCCTCCTCCATTCCCGTTTCACCCTCGCCGATCGCGCACGGAAAGAGGAGGAAGCCCAGCGTCCCCAGCCCGGGACGATCCTCATCGCCACCCAGGTGGTAGAGGTGAGCCTGGACATCTCCTACGATGCGATGATCACCGAGATCGCCCCGATGGACGCCCTTGTGCAGCGGATGGGGCGAGTGAACCGTCAGGGGATCCATCCCCCCGCCCCGGTCTGGATCTGCCAGGACTGGTCGGAAGGTGCCCAGCGGGTCTACGGGCGGGAGATCCTTCTATGGAGCCGCGAGCTCCTCGAAGCGCTCCCCGAAACCCCCAGCGACGCGGATCTCGCTCACGCTGTCCAGCAGCTCTACGAGCGGGTCATGAGCGACCCCGCATGGCAGCGGGAGCTGGAAGACGGCCGGACTGCTATGCGGGAGATCCAGCAGATCCTCGGATGCTACACGATCGACCTGTCGGACGAGGAGATGAAAAACCGGTTCACCGCACGCCGGGGAACCCTTTCCATCGAGGTGCTGCCGGAGGTCCTTGCCTCGGAAGCGGATGCCCTGCGGGAACGGGGGGAGATGTGGAGGCTCCCGGAACTGCTCGTTCCCGTGCCCATTTACTGGTTGAAAGAACATGGGACCTTCTTCACCCCGCGGACGGATCTCGGCTGCTTCCAGACGGCGCTTCCCTACCACCCTGAGGAGGGGCTTCAGGAGCCGGAGCCGCAGACGGCCGGGCCGCGGGGGGTCATCGTGGAGTGAGAACGCCGCCCTTCCCATGCCATTCGGCAGATGCCTCCTGTGGAAGGCGCGAAACGCCCATTGCCCATATCCTCACCAGGGCTGGATCTCGAAACACCGGTGGGGCGGCCTTCTCCAGCCGCCCCACCGAACCCGACCCTCACCGCACGCCCCAGATCTCCACAATCCCCTCCGCGCTCCCTATCATCACCCACCGATCATCAGGGGACAACGCCATCCAGAGCAGCGAGAAGGGAACCGGACGCTCCCATACTTTCTGCATCCCATTGAGATCAAACGCCTGCAATTGCCCTTCCCTTTTGAGCCGCCATCGCAATGACCCCTCCCCTCGCCGAAGAACACGAACGGATTGCGCCCCTGCCAGCAGCAGTGATCCATTCCCGACCCGCTGAACGTCGTGCACCCAAAGCTCTTCCTCGCTATGCAGAGAGCGCATCGCAACACTAGGGCCCTCCATCCGGAAAACCACAAGCTCATCGAGGAGATTGTTCACCACCCCCATCCGGAGATCAGGCCACCAGTAAATCGATGTGAGGTCATAGGCTGACCGGATGCGCGGACTGGCTACTTGCTGCCCGCCCGGGATCGAGAAGATGAACGCGTAGCCGGAGGATCCAGAAAGCATATGCACGATCAGATGGTCGGAGAACCATTCAAGACGATAGATGTTCCCAAAGTTCTGACGATCGCTCAGGGTGTTCTGGATGTTGCCCTCGTGATCCATCACCCAGATCCGGTTATACTCGCCGAAACGGGTGTCCTGTCCGCGAAGCGGCGCGACGGCGATCCACTGGGGGGAGACGGCACCGATCAGCCGCAGATCCCGGGGAACCGGAAGGGCGCGCCGCCAGACCGGGGCCTTCCCCTCAACCGGCCAGAGCATCACCGTGTTCTCCCGCAGGCCGATCAGGCCCCGACCCTGCCCATCCGGGCCCAGCCACGTGATATCCCGCAGCTCCAGCCGCCCCACGGATTCTCCGTCCTCCAGCTTCAGGAACTCAGCCCCGCCGTCCTTCAGCGCTGCAGCCACCCATCGCCCCTGGGGATCCGCCCAGGCGGATCGAACGGGGGATTTCAGCGTCCGCTGCCATCGGAGGCGTCCGGTGGCGAGATCCAGCAGCGCCACTTCCGGATCCCAAGGCCCCAGAGGCTTTGAGCTCAGAACCACCGCGCGCTGCTCCCAGAGAGGGATTCCGAAATCCGTCATGGGGTGCGCCCGCCGCCCGAGAAGCTCGCCGTCCGATAGCGAGCGGGCCTCCAGGCGATTGAAGTCGGCGAGGTAAGCCCGGCCGCCTGTTTCGTCAAGGCGCACGTGGAAGAACGGCCGGTCCAGCAGGGTGTTCACCACCGATTCCCCGCTCTCCCAGCGCAGGACCTGGAGGCGCGTCCCTCCGCCTTCTTCGGACAGAATGGCCAGAAACGATGCGCTGCCATCCATCCCCCGAACGCCTGACCGGCTGAGCCGCCGAAGCGTCTCCGCACGCCCCCCGGAGGGATCGAGGCGGAGAACAACCACGGCATCCCTCCCGGCTACGGCCGCATATCGCGCCTCCGGATGCAACGCAACCGACCACGGGCTGGTGAAGGGAACCGTGAAACTTAAGATCCGGGCGCCCGACGGAACCTCATACAGGCCCCCGACACCCTGATTGTCCACTGCCAGCGCCCAGCGACCGTCCGGGCTGAGCTGCCCACTATAGTCTTTCTGGGGAAGTACCCCCACCGGCGACGACACCGAACCATCCGCCTCCCAGATCCGCAACCCATCGGCCAGCACCGCCGCGCGTTGCCCCTGAGGGTCCAGGAACGCCAGCGCCTTGATGGACTCCGATATCCTCGCCTCGCCGCGGATCTCCCCGCGGCTCAGATCCACCCGCCACAGATCCCCCTCGCTGGTTCCCACGGCGGCCGTCCGATGGTCTCCACTGACCGCCAGGGCGGTCGGAAACTCCGTGCCCGCGGGGAGCGGAAAGAACTGTCGGATCTCCAGGTCGGACGGGGATATGACCATGACTTCCACCCCCACACCGATCAGGGCCTCGGAGGTCGGCCACAGCCTGTGCCACATCGGCCACTGGGCCCGCCAGATCGGCTGCAGGCGGGGGAGGTTATCCAGAGAGATGGGCTCCCCACCGGCTGGCACCGGATGCCCCAGGCCCGGCAACGCCGGTGTAGGGGTGGGAGCCGCCATGGTCGGGGCCGGAGCCGCCGTCGGAGAGGCCGGTCCGGCCGTCGCCGGCCCCGGCGCCGGACGCGGACGACACGCCGCAACACTTAGAATCAGAGCCAGAAGAACCCAGACGATGCGAACATGCCTCATTGTAAACCTCCCGGGACACAGGATGGTGGGATGGAGAGAGGCTTCCTAACCTCACGTCCGATGAGGGAGGCCTCCCCACAACGCGCCGCAGGCTTGCCCCCCTCAAGACCCCGGAGGGAGGGAACGCGCTCTCATTTAAGATGATAGACAGTTCGCTTCACCCTCCCCTCCAGATCGCCCTCCTATCAGGGACCAAGACATATCACCCTGGATTGGGGAACGAGCCCCTCCGGTTCTCCGGCGAGCACGTGTAAGGGTAACGTGGGTCCGCAAACCCCGCCTCAGGTCCTCCCCGGATTCCCACCGTGGCTTCGCCGGATCCGAAACCCCAGGGCGATCCCTGAGCGGATTCGGGGGGAAACCGGATGCACGCTGCGCACACATGGGCTACGCTTGAAGAGGGCATTGCATATTCCGTGTCGTAAGCATGCGGCGCCCCGGGTGGGAGACGAGGAGGAGCTCGTGGATCCGGAGCGCGAAGAGGAGCTATGGGATTTCCTTCGCCAGGCGATGCGCCTGAGCGAGGACGATTTCGAGCGCCTCAAGGTCGGCGGGCTCAAGATGAACTACCTGCGGGTCTGCCCGCGCAAGCTCTGGCTCTTCGCCCATCAGGTCCGCCTGGAGGCCGACGCTGAGGCCGTGGCCCTGGGCCGCCTCACCCATGAGCGGGCCTACCGCGACCGGCCCCGCCGGAGCCTGCTCCTGGAGAACCTCCTCGCCATCGACGTCCTGGAGGGCGAAGGAACTCTCCTCGAGATTAAGCACGCCCCGACCTTCATCGAAGCCGCCCGGCTGCAGCTGCGCTACTATCTCTACTTCCTGGCCCGCCGGGGAGTCCACCTCCGCGGGGAGCTGCGCTTCCCCCGCCAGCGCCGGCGGGAGACGGTGACCCTGGACGCGGCGGCGGTGGCCGAGGTGGAGGCCGCCCTGGAGGAGATCGCCCGCATCGAAGCCCTCCCCATCCCGCCGGCCGCCCCCTGGATGCCCGCCTGTCGTCGCTGCGCCTACGCCCCGCTGTGCTGGGGATGAGCGGCAAAATCTCCGACGAAGAGGACCGATCGTTGCACAAACCCAGCATCAGGCGAAAATGAACCAAGACCGAAGAACCAATCTCGCCCGTCCGGCTTCGAACCCAGAAATGGGAGGGATCGCGGATGATCCGAGATCGCCGGACCTGGGAAGCCTTTGAGGCGGAATGGCAGCGCCGGAACCCACCGGATCTTGAGCTTCATTTTCGCATCTTCGATCGTATGCTGGAGCTCGCCCGCGCGCTCCATGCCTGGCCGCCCGCGGATCCATTAGAGGGCTTGGAAATCGATCTCCAGCTCGCCCGGGCGATCAATGCCGATGTCTGCTTCCCTGCTGAATAGGCTGGGGCGCGCTGGATCAAGAGGGCTTGCCCTATATGATCATCGGCGGGCAGGCCGTTTTGCTGTATGGGGAGCCGCGACTGACGCGGGATGTCGACATCCCGAGAAGCGGATTTAGGGAACGATGGGACGCGCGTATTATCTGTTCCGCAGCGGGCGTCTGCGGCGGCGCCAGAACACGCTCTACCTGGAGTGGGAGGCCGACGGCCAGACCCAGCGCCAGGCCATCCCCGTGGAGGATGTGGAGGCCCTCTTCGCCATGGGGGAGCTGGACCTCAACACCCGCCTCTTGAGCTTCCTGGGCCGCCACGGGATTAGCCTGCACGTGTTCAACTATTACGGGTTCTACGTGGGCTCGTTCTACCCCCGGGAGACCCGGGCCGCCGGACAGGTGGTGGTGGCCCAGGCCCTCCATTCCGCGGATCCCTCCCGCCGGCTCGCCCTGGCCCGAGGCTTCGTGGAGGGCGCCCTCTTCCACATGCGCCGCAACCTGCTCTACTACCGGCGCCAGGGTCTGCCGGTAGAGGAACCCCTAACCGCCATCGAACAAGCTTTGAGGGAGATCGAAAGCTGCCCGGACGTGCCGACCCTGATGGGCCTGGAGGGACAGGCCCGGGATGCCTACTACAGGGCCTTCCCGGCCATCCTGAATCTGGAGGGGTTCCGCCGCAGCCGGCGGCCGCCGGAGAACCCGATCAACGCCCTGCTCTCCTTCGGCAACGGCCTCCTCTATGCAGCTACCTTGTCCGAGCTCTATCACACCCCCCTCCACCCGGCCATTAGCTTCCTCCACGAGCCCTCCGCCGGGCGCTTCTCCCTGGCCCTCGACCTGGCCGAGCTCTTCAAGCCGCTCGTGGTGGACCGCATGGCCTTCACGCTGATGAACCGGAACGCCCTGAGCGAGGAGGATTTCCTGGAAGAAGTCGGCTTCTGTTACTTGAAGGAGGAGGGGCGCAAGAAGGTGGTGGCGGAGTTCGAGGAGCGGATGCGGGAGACCGTGCAACATCCCCGCCTGAAGCGCCCGGTGAGCTACCGGACTCTGATCCGCCTGGAGGCCTACAAACTGGTCCGACATCTGCTGGGGATGGAGCCCTACGAGCCCCTGAAAGCGTGGTGGTGAGGCGATGTATGTGATCATCGTTTACGATGTGGAAGTGGAGCGGGTCGCCCGGGTTTGCCAGTATCTGCGCCGCCACCTCCACTGGGTGCAGAACTCCGCCTTCGAGGGGGAGATCACCCCCGCCCGCCTGGAACGGGTGAAGGCGGAGCTCCGGGACCTGATTGACGAGAAAAAGGACGCGGTGTATTTCTACATCCTGCAGGATCGCCACGCTCTGCGCCGCGAAGTGCTGGGCCGGGAGAAGGGATCCACCTCCACGATCGTGTGAGGCGACGCGATGAGCAAAGAGGCCGACAGCCCGAAGAGACAGGGGCCTGGGGACTCCCCTTACTGGATCCTGGGGGCGCTGGCCTTCGGGGTCTTCATCGCCGCGGATGACCTCACGGTGGTCAGCACGATGCTCCCCCGCATGATCGTGGACTTCGAGATCCCCATCCCTTCCGGCCTCCGGGATGCCGCATGGATCGTCTCCGCTTACCTGATCGCCTACGTCACCGCGATGCCGCTGATGGGCCGGCTCTCGGATCGCTACGGGCGCCTCCCCCTTTACGCCCTCAGCCTGTCCCTCTTCCTTGCCGGCTCGCTCCTCGTGCTCTCCGCCCGCACGCTCCCCATGCTCATCGCCGCCCGCGCCCTCCAAGCCTTCGGGGGCGGGGCAGTGGTCCCCATCGCCATGGCCGCCGTCGGGGATCGTTTCCCGGAGGGACGCCGTGGCTTCGCCATCGGACTGCTCGCGGCCATCGACACCCTGGGCTGGATCTGGGGACCCCTCTATGGAGCACTCCTCATCCGCTACGGACCGGAGGTAGGGGCCTGGCTCCACCATGCCCTGGGGCTGCCCGTCGCCCTGGCTGGCTGGAGCTGGCAATGGCAGTTCGCTCTGAACGTCCCCCTCACCCTTCTGGCGCTGGCCGCCGCCGGGGTCGGCCGCCGGGCCTTCGGGACCCCCCCTCGCGCCCTCGCGGTGGACATCCCGGGCGTCGCCCTCTTCTCCGCCGCCCTGATCGCGCTCCATTTCGGCCTCGCCCGGATGGGCGGCTCCCTGGACCTCCCGGATTTTTCGAATCGGGCTCCGGGAGCTCCGGAGCAGGCATGGCCGTGGCTTTTGCTCAGCGCCCTCGCCCTTCTCCTCTTGCTGGGCTACGAGCACCGTGCCCACGCTCCCTTCCTCCCTTTGGAGCTCTTCCGACGCCGGAACCTCGTGGGGGCCGGGCTGGTGAACCTGATCCTGGGGATCGGCCTGATCACCCCCATGGTCCAGGTCCCCCTCTTCATCAACACCCTGCGCGGCGAGGGTGCCACCCCCGAGGAATGGCTCGGCCGCGCCGCCCTGCGCAGCGGGCAGGTCCTGAGCGGGCTCACCGGAGGGATGGCGCTGGGCGCTCTCATCGGGGGTTGGGCGAGCCGCTGGGGATACCGTCGTCCGGCTCTGATCGGGATCTTGGCCGCTGCCCTGGCCCTCGGGCTGGCCGCGCGCTGGGAGGCCGAGGAGCCTTTCGGCCGGATGTTCCGGCACATGGCCCTGGCCGGGCTGGGCCTGGGAGCCGCCACCTCCGCAGTGAGCGCGGCCGCCCTCGACGCCGCACCCCCCACCGCCCGCGGCCTGGTCTCCGGCCTCCTGCTCATCCTCCGCCTGATCGGCATGAGCCTGGGGATGGCCGGCCTCACCGCATGGGGAACTTCCCGCTTCGAGCGAATGGTGGCCGCTTACACGTTGGCGGAGCTTCCCGCCGCGTTGCCGGCCATCACCCTGGCCATCCTGCGGGAGATCTTCGGCCTCGCCGCCTTGACTATGGGGCTGGCCCTCCCGATCGCCGCCACCCTCCGCCCCCTCCGGGAGGGCACCTCCGCCCGCTCCACCCGCTCTTCGCAGGATTCGGTAATCCCAGACTCTTTCAACTCGTAAATGAGGAAGGAAGGCTCAGCCTGTTTCCAAAAATCAAAGGAAGGAGGCTCCCATGTCCCGACGATGGTGGCTGGCGCTCTTACCGGTGCTGGCGCTGGTGTGCTGCGTGACCGGCCTCGCCGTCGGCGCCCTGGCTTTCTCGCCGCTGCGCGAGCGGGTCATGGCCCTGCTGGGGCTACGCCCCCAAATCCTGGCCGCGGAGATGGTCCCGGACGACGCTATCTTCTACGCCTCCCTCTCTTACAACCTCCAGGCCCAACCCGGCTACGAAACCATCCGCCGCGCCTACCTGGAGAACCCCGAGGTCCAGCGCGTCCTTGAGGAATGGAAAGATCAGCTAAGAAAGGAAGCCGAGATTGATTTCGACGCCGACATCGCGCCATGGATCGGGCCGGAGATCGGCCTGGCCCTCTTCCCCGCCTCCCCCGAAGAACTGGGGGCGGGTCGCCTGCCCCTCGTGCTTCTCGTCGCCTCCCGAGATCACGGGAAGGCTGATGCCTTCCTGGAGCGACTGCGCCAGCTGGCTGAAAAGGAAGGCGGGCGCGTGGAGGACCGCGCCTACCGAGGCCGATCGTATCAGCTGTGGATCTCCGAAGGGCCCCAGAACCCGCCCCTGGCCATCGGGCGGCTCGGGGAGTTCGTGGTGGTCGCGGTGACCGAGGAGGCTTTCCAACGGGTGGCCGATCGCGCCGCTGGGCAAGGCCAATCCATCACCACCTCCCCGCGCTTCCGGAAAGTGATTCAGGCCCTGCCCGCCCAGAGCGTAATGATGGTCTATCTGGACTATCCGGCGCTGCAGAAACTCTCTCAGGAGGCGCTCCCTCGCCTGCAACCCGGGGCGCCGGATCCGGAATCCCTGCTGGGGCCCTGGGCATCCATGGCCCAGGCCATCCAAGGGGCAGGCTTCGCGGTGGAGCTGCAGGCCCAGGGCCTCCGCCTCCAGTCGATTGCGGTGATCGACCGGGCCAGGGTGCCCCAGGACCTCCGCGCCTCGCTGGACGCCCCGCCGATCTCGGAGGCGCTCCTGGGCCGGATCCCAGAGAACACCCTCGGTTTCTTCCAGACCGCCCGCATCGGGCAAAGCCTCCGCCAGAGCCTGGAGATCATCCGCAGGAACCCGGAGGCCCGTCGCCAGCTTCAGGATATGGAAGCCACCATGGGGATCCGGCTGGAGGAGGATCTCCTCGCCTGGATGACCGGGGATCTGATCCTGGCGGCGCTCCCCGTGCCGGCGGGGGCCCCTTCGGGGATCCCGGTGGGGGTTTCGCTCTGGATCGGGACCGATCAGCCGGAGGCGGCCCGCGCGGGCCTGGCGCGCCTGGAGGACGCCCTGGCGATGATGGGCGTCCAAGTGGAGGAGTCCACGCGGGTCGGGCAGGCCGTCCGCATCATCACCGCGCCCACCGGGGAGCGCATCCTGGCCTATACCGTGGATCCGGAGGCGATGCAAATGGTCTTCCCCGCGGACGCCTTCGAGGGCTATTACAAGCCGGCGCGCGCCATCACCGGGAACCCGCGCTTCCAGGAGATCCGGAAGCAGCTGCCCGCGCAGATCTCGTCCCTGTTCTTCCTGGACACCTTCGCCCTTTGGGATCTAATCGAGGAACAGATCCCCGGAGCCGAGGGCGCCACCTTCCGGGAAAAGGCCCGCCCCTTCCTGGATCCCATCCAGGGGATCGGGATCGCCGGGGAGGCCACGACGGGCGCCGAGATCCAGCGCGGGGTGCTCTTCATCCGGATCGTGCCTTCCGGCTCCTGAGGCGAGGACGCCACGCCGTCGGGCTTCGGCTTGCCGGGTGGGGTGGGGATCCTCCGTCCCCACCCCACCGGCTCTCCGCCAGGGAAGGGGCTGCACTCCCTGGGTGGAAGGAGGCTTGCGGATGAAGCGTTGGATCGGGCCAGCTCTCTGCCTCCTCGGATGGCTCTACCTCCTAGCGAACACCGCATGTCGCTCGGCCTCCCCCACTCCGGCCCTCTCCGCCCCAGAGATCCTGCAACGGGCTGCCCGGGCGATGGCCGAGATCGAAACCGTTCATTTCGTTCTGGAGCGAAGGGGGGCACCGGATTATCTGGACACCGCCCGCACGATGATGCTGCGCCGGGTGGAGGGGGATATCGTCCGGCCGAACGGGTTGCGGGGGACCGCCCGGATCTTCACCCTGGGGATGGTCACCGAGATCGGGGTGCTCCGCATCGGCGAGCGGACCTGGGTGGCGTTCCCGGGGATCGGACGCTGGGAGGAGCTGTCACCGGAGCGCGGCACAGTCATCGACCCCCGCCTCTTCTTCGACGCCGAGCAGGGACTGCCGGCCTTGCTCGCCCGGGCGGAGCTCCGGCTGGTTGGGGTCGAGACGCTGGAAGGCCGGCCGGCTTTTCACCTCCACGGCGAGGTCCCCAGCGGCCCCTTGGAGGAGTGGTCCCTGGGCCTGATCGCCGGGCGCCTGCGCGCCGACCTGTGGGTGGAGGCGCGCACGTTCCGCATCCTGCGGGTCCGCTTGGTGGAGCGGGACAGCGACCCCCAGGATCCCACGGTCTGGCAGATCACCCTCTCGGATTTCAACCGGCCCATCGAGCTGCACCCCCCTGAAGGATCCGCATCTTCGTGAAAATCCCCCCTGGGTCCCTCTTGGGGAAGCGCGAATCGGGCTATTATTATGGACAACATCTCCACCCGGAGGGAGGCGCCATGCCCCGGGTTCTCCCCTATGGCCTCTGGCCCAGCCCGCTGGAGCCGGAGCGGATGGCGAGCTTGCTCCGGATCACGGATGTCCAGTGGGACCGCTCGGGCCGCGTTTTGATCTGGCGGGAGGAGCGCTCCGGCCGCGGCGTCCTGGTCGCCCGAGAGGGCGATGGACCGCCGCGGGACCTCACGGAGATCGAATCGGTGCGGGCCCGCATCGGATACGGCGGCGGCGATTTCACCGCCGGCGACGGCTTCGTGATCTACGTCGGGGAGGACGGACGCCTCTACCGGCTCCCCCTGGCCCATGGGCTCCCCCGACCCATCACCCCGCCCTTCGGGCACGCCGCCTCGCCGATCCTCTCCCCGGATGGGCGCTGGGTGCTCTACGTGCATTCGGACGGCGAGACCGACCTCCTGGCCCTGGTGGACGCGGAAGGACGCTGCTGGCCCCAGAAGGTCGCCGAGGGCGCGGATTTCTACATGCAGCCGGCCTGGCATCCCACCCGGCCCCTCATCGCCTGGGTGGAATGGGATCATCCGAACATGCCCTGGGACGGCGCGCGCCTGTGCCTGGCGCGCCTGGAGGGCGACCCACCCCGCCCTTCCTCGCCGGAGGTCATCGCCGGGGACGCCACGACCCCGGTCTTCCAGCCCGCTTTCTCCCCCGACGGCCGCTTCCTGAGCTATATCCTCACCGACGGGGAATGGGATGCGCTGGTCGTGATGGACTTGGAGACCGGGGCCCGGCGGATCCTGGTGGAGGGGACCACCCTGGCGCCCCCTGCCTGGGTTCAGGGGCTGCGGGTTTATGGATGGAGCCCGCAGGGGGATCGCCTCTTCTACCGCCGCAACGAGAACGCCATCGGTTCCTTAGAGGCCGTGGATCTGGAAGGACGGATCACGCGCCTGGACCTCCACCCCTACACCTGGTTCGACCAGCTCGCGGTGGCCCCGGACCGGGAGGCCCTGGCCATGATCGCTTCCTCCCCTGTCCTCCCGCCCCGGGTGGTGACCTGGGAGGACGGCCGGTTCCGCGTCCACCGGTTCGCCAGCGCGGAGCGGATCCCGCCGGAGGCGTTCTCCTTCCCCCAGCCCATTCAGTGGCGCGCGCCGGACGGGACGGCTGTCCACGGCCTGTATTACCCGCCGGCCTCGCTGGAGGTGACGGGGGTGGGCCTGCCCCCGGCCCTTATCAGCATCCACGGCGGCCCCACCTCCCAGCGGGTGATGAGCTACAACGCGGATGCCCAGTTCTTCGCCACGCGGGGCTTCGCTTACCTGGAAGTGAATTATCGGGGGAGCACCGGCTACGGGCGCTCCTACCGGGATGCCCTGAAGGGGAAATGGGGCCTTCTGGATGTGGAGGACGCCGTGGGGGGCGCCCGGGCCCTGGCAGAACAGGGGCTGGCGGATCCCCGGCGTCGGGTGATCATGGGCGGCAGCGCCGGCGGCTATACGGTCCTCAACGCCCTGATCCGCCACCCTGGCTTTTTCCGCGCTGGCATCTGCCTCTTCGGCGTCACCAACCTGTTCACCTTGGCCGCCGAGACCCACAAGTTCGAGGCCCATTACCTGGACTCCCTGGTCGGTCCCCTCCCGGAGGCTGCGGAACGCTATCGGGAGTGGTCCCCGATCTTCCACGCGGACCGGATTCGGGATCCCGTGGCCATCTTTCAGGGGGAGGAAGATCGGGTCGTGCCGCCGAGCCAGGCCGAGGCCCTCGTGGAGGCCCTGCGCCGGCGGGGGGTTCCCCACTTCTACCGGCTTTATCCGGGGGAAGGGCACGGCTGGCGCCGGGCCGAGACCATCGCCCGCTTCTACCGGGAGGTCCTGGAGTTCCTCCGCCAGCACGTGCTGTTCGCGTAAAAAGCCGCCCGGCCTTTCGAGGCCGGGCGGCCCATCTTTATGGCTGCACGATCAACTTGCCCACCATCCCGCCCTCTTTGTGGCCGGGCACCGTGCACACATACTCATAGGTGCCTGGCTTCTCCGGGACCTTCAAGGAGATGTTCATCTTCTGGCCGGGCTGGATGGCGTCCTTCTCGAAGAGCACCGTCTGGCCGTCAAGATCGTAGAGCACGAAGTTGTGCTCCAGAGAGCCCCGGTTGTCGAGGGTGATCTGCAGGGTCTGGCCGGGCTTTGCGGTCAGCGTATCGGGTTTGTAGTAAAGATCCCCCATTTCCATGATCAGGCCGCCCGTCCCGCCGGTCCCCCCTGCGCCGCCACCCCCGCAGGCCGTCAGCAGCGCGCCGAGGAGGAGGCCCGCCACCGTTAAACGGATCAACCGTGCCATCGCTTCACCTCCTTACAGGGTTTCGAGGACTGAACGGAGACCATCCCCTCACCGTGTAAGCCGAAATTCATTTCGGCATCCTTGCCGTAGACGCAGGAGCGGCTTCCGCTGCGACCCTTGTGCCATCGAAGATCAAGCGTTCGAGGCTGAAGCCCCCCGCGTAAGCCGAAATTCATTACGGCCATATCCCCTCACCACGATGCATCGCGTGCTTCCGCCGCGATCCCTGCGCCATCGAGAACCGAGAGTTCGAGACTGAAGCTCTTCCCAACAGGGAAATCCATCCTTGTAGAAGCGGCTTTAGCCACGACCCCTACGTTATTGAAGACCCGAAAGTTCGGGGCTAAAGCCCATCCTACAAAAACCGCCTTTCCGTAGGAGCGGCTTCAGCCGCGACCTTTCGGCCGCCCGCCGCAATAACAGCTTTCGCCGCGACCTCCCTTCCTCATAGAATGGACGCCACCCGCCGCGCCAGCCTGTCCTCCCTCGAATCGGGTAAGCCGGATCCGCGCTTTATCCTACGCCGCCTCTTGTGCAGCCTGCCACAATAGACTGAGGAAATCGGAGTTTTTGCTCAAAAAAGACGCCCCACGGATCGCCCATCCGGCGCGCGATGAATCCTTTGGGTGGTTCCGGAATGGGGGGGCCTCCAAGCAAGCCGGGCGGACCGCCTGGCGATCCGCCCGGCTGCTGCCTGTGTGGTTCATCCGCCGCTCAACGCCTGGCCTTCCACCACTTCCGGAACTCCGCCTCGAAGGCCGCCGGATCCAGCCCGAGGCGCTGCCGCAGGAAGCCCGGCGTGGACTCCCGGGCGATGGCGTCCAGCGAGGACCGAGCCAGAAAGTCGAACATCGGCCAGTGGCGCTCCACCACATCCAGCGGGATCTCGCCGTAGGCCCGGTAGAGGGCCAAGAACGCCTCGTCCCCATAGCGCTCCCGAACGAACTGTGCCATCGCCGAAGCCAAGGCATACTGACGCACCGTTGCTGTCCCGAAAATGTCCCCGATGTGGCCGAACTCCGTGGTGTAGGTCATGTTCTCCAGGCTCCGGATCTCTTCTTTCAGCTCCCGCCAGTAAGGCTGCCCGGCATAGGTCATGGCCGCCCCCTCCACCAGCCACCCGGGGGTCCAGGGCCGGGTCCAAGGGGCCAGGATCACGTGGACCAGCTCGTGCCGCAGCATCGCCGCCCGCCCGAAGAGGGGATCCGTCCTCCGATAGCAGCTCCACAAAAGCCAGAGGCCATCTCACCGGGTCGTCATCGCGGAGATGAGGGCCCCCACAATGGCCCCGGAGATCACCGCCTCGATCCCCGACCGCGCCGCCCGCTTCCAGCTCCACCCATGCTCCGGCAGGTTTTGGATGATGTAGCCCATGTAGGCGATCACCCAGAAGCCGATGGGAATCAATTTGCTCTTCACCTCATCCCAGAACGTCCATGCTCCCGCGGCCTTGAGGGCGATGGCCCGGGGTTTCTCGATGGCCAGCGCCCAGTAGCCCAGGGCCACGAGCGTCGCCACCATGATCAGGGTTCCCACAATGAACAAAGGATGAATCCTGGAGTTTTTGCTTTCCATGGATTTCAACCTCCTCTGAGTTAGGGATTGATCTCGGGATCGAGGCGGCATCCCGATCATCCCCACGCGCCGAGCCGCCGCAGGGCCTCCTCCACCCGGGCGAGCGGCGCCTCCCGCCCCTCTTCCTCCAGCTCCCTCCGCCGCCACGCCTCCCGGAGATCCCGCCGCGCCCCCTCGGGATCCCCCAGCCGCTCCCGCAGCAGGCCCCGCTTCGCCAGGGCCAGCGGATCGCCGGGCCGATCCGCTATCGCCCGATCCAGGCTGGCCAGCGCCTCCCGCAGCCGCCCTGCCCGCTCCAAGATGTTCGCCCGATTCACGAACCCGAAAGGATGCCCCCGCTCGATGGCCCGCTCGATGTCCTGCAACGCCCGCGCGTAATCCCCCCGCTCCGCCTCCACGATCGCCCGCACGTTCCAGGCCTCCGCGTTCTCCGGGTCCAGCCGCAGGGCGGCATCCAGATCGGCCAGCGCCCGCTCCAGATCCCCCCGATCCAGCCAGGCCATGGCCCGATGGTAATACGCCTCCGGATCCTCCTCCCGCCGCAGGCTCTCCGTGAAATCCCGGATCGCCGCCTCCGGCTGCCCGCTCTCCAGATGGGCGATCCCCCGGTGAAACCACGCCTCCGCGTTCCCAGGATCCCGCTCCAGAACCCGGGTGAACCGCTCGATAGCCTTCTCGTATTCCCCGTGAAGCAAATGCTCCACGCCTTCCCCCATCTCGTCCTTCCCCAACAGCGCCTTCAGGATTCCCATCGCGGGCCTCCTTTCCTGGATGGAACAGAAACAGGCTCGCCGGCGGGAGGCCGGCCTCAGCGCCCGGCGGCCAAAAGCCCCCGGGCCAGCAGGATCGCCAGGCCGATCCAGATCAACGTCACCACCAGGCCTGGCGCCCCCATCGCCCGGGCCACCCGGCGCATATAGAGGAAGACCCCCGTCCCGCCCAGCAGGGCGAAGATCAGGAAAACGACCCGCGCCACCCAGGCCCTGATCTCGAAAGGCCACCCCAGATGGATGGACAGCGCCAGCAAGGGGGGGCTCAGCACAAAGAACCACACAAACGCCAGGATCATCAAGATCATCTCCCTTCGGTCCGGATAGATCATCCTCGCCTCCTTTCCGATCCGGGTCGCGGCCACCGCCTTGCGGCCACGGGAGATCCCTTCGGGACTCCGCCGCTGGCATCTCCCCGCGCCCGGGCCAGGGGCGCAGATGCCAGTTCTGGGCGATGCCGGCGAAAACCAGCCAGTATCCGACCGCGGTCATCGCCAGGATCAGCAGGACATCCACCAGCCCATATCCTTCCGAACGGCCGGCCTGCATCCCCATCTGCGCCCCCAGCGGGCCCGCCGCCGAGCCTCCCCGTGAGAGCGGCCACCATCCATCCCATCCGCTCGATCCGTTCCGCCACCCAATCCCATCCATGCCGCAGGGCGAAGGCCACCCCGCCGCCAGCCCCAGCCCGTAGGTCGCCGCCGGCAGCCATCCCCAGCCCTCCGGAAGCAGCAGCGGCCAGTAGATCACCATCCCCCAAAGGATCCACAGGCCCAAAAGCGTCATCTTCAGCGTTCGGGAAAGCCAGGGAATCCATCCCCGCCGCTCCCCGGCGATCTCGCCGATCCAATGGGCGGCGAGGATCAGCGGCGCCGGGAGCAGCTCCCCCCAGGACGGAAGGCGGTGGAAGTCCTGCAGGCGAGCGGAGTTCAGCAACCAGGCCAGAAACGGGAGAGCGATCAGCAGATACAGGGTCCCCCCGACCATCCACAGGAGCTCCGAACGCCGCCGCCTGAACATCGCCGTCCTCCTGTCCCCTCAGCGCCTGGCCTTCCACCACTTCAGGAACTCCGCCTCGAAGGCCGCTGGATCCAGCCCGAGGTGCTGCTGCAAGATGTTCGGCGTGACCTCTTGAGCAATGGCGTCCATCGCCGCCTGAACCAGCGCCTGAAGGCCGACCCTCGGCCAGCGCCGCTCCACCACATCCAGCGGGATCTCGCCGTAGGCCCGGTAGAGGGCCAGGAAGGCCTCATCTCCGTAGCGCTCCCGGACGAACTCCGCCATCGCCGAGGCCAGGGCATACTGGCGCGCCGTCGCCGTCCCGAAGATGTCCCCGATGTGGCCGAACGCCGTGGTGTAGGTCATGTTCTCCAGGCTCCGGATCTCTTCTTTCAGCTCCCGCCAGTAAGGCTGTCCGGCGTAGGTCAGCGCCGCTCCCTCCACCAGCCACCCGGGGGTCCAGGGTCGGGTCCAGGGGGCCAGGATCACGTGGACCAGCTCATGCCGCAGCACTGCCGCCCGCCCGAAGAGGGGATCCGTTGTCCGGTAGCCCTTCACCCCTTCGGCGTTCAGGACCATCATCGTCTCGCCGCTCCGGAAGCCCACCACCTCCCCCTCGGCCTCCACTGGGACGGTGCGATAGAAGGCCACCCCCAGGGTCCGCTCCGGATTCCTGCCAGTCAGCGCTCGGAAGGTCGAACGGTCGGGGGCGTAGATGGCCAGATACCGGGGGCGGAGGATCTCGCGGGGCAGCCGCGCGGCGAGATCCCGGTAAGCCTCCTCCAGCTCGGAGAGAACGGCCCGGGCGGTTTCCTCCGGAAGATCCGATGGGGCGATCAATGTGAAGCGTTCTGAAGTCCACGGGCGCCCGGCCATCCGCGCCCACGGCGGGACGTTCTCCCACTCCCAGCGGACGATGCGCCACTCCCCGTCCGTCTTGCGGAGATCCACCTCCGCGGCGTAGCGCCAGCGCTCCTCTGCCGGGAAGCCCTCGAGGCCCACCGACAGCTCCAGGCGGACATCCTGGGCCTCCTCCGCCTGGAACTCCCCGCCGGTGATTTCCAGGCGTGGGTCCACCAGCGGCCAGCCGCCGCCGGAGGCTACCGCCTGCAGCAGGTCCGCATCCGCCTCGGCCTGCGGATCCAGGGCGGCCCGGAAGGCCTCTGGAGACCGCCCCATCGCCTCCGCCATCTTCCCCAGCATGGCCGCGATCTCCCCGCGGGCGATCTCCGCCGGGGACGGCGTGGGGGTGGGGGCCAGGACGAAGACCCGCCCGTCCCATTCGACCTCGGCCAGTGTCCCGGTTTCGGGGTCGAAGCGGATCAGGGGCCAGCCCTCCAGACGGAAGATCAGCGGGCCCCTCGCCGCCGGGAGCGGATAGCGCAGGGTGAGATCCACCCGGGTCGCGTTCTGGGGCGGCCTCATTTCCTTCATGTCTTCGGGGAAGCCGACGGGAAACACCTGCTTTCCCGCAGCATCCACCATCCCCATCTCACCCGGCTTTGGCAGTTGTCCGAAGACCAGCAGTCCCTTCGGCTGGCGAACCTGCAGCGCGATCTCCAGCCCATCCGCGTCCACCCGGATGCGCCGGAAGATCAGGTCCACGGAGACGCTGAGATGGCGGAAGCGGTTGTCCGTCTCGAAAGCCCACTCCCCCTGCGGGAAGGGATCAGCCGGAAGACCCTCCCAGATCTCGCCGGTGAGAGGCTTTTCGGGCCGGAGTTCCACCCGATCGAACCCTGGGAAGCGAAAGACGAAAGGCGGCTGGGCGTCCTGCGGGATCTCAAACTCGAACCACCCCCGCTCGACCGCCCCAACGATCCAGAGACAGGTCTTGCGGGGGATCCGTGGATATTCGGGGCAGATGTCCTCCTGGAAGTTCTCGCTCATCGCCGCCGGGCTCAGCCGCTTGTTTCCTACATACAGTTCCGCGCTTTTGCCAGGCTCCAAGGGGGCGTAGAACTCCTGGCTGCGCTCGCCCCGGTGGGCGAAGGCGACGTAAACCCGCAGCCGCTCCTCCCGGATCTCGAAGGCGGGGACCTCCATCACGATGCCGTAGTTCGGCTCGCTGACGAACCGCACGGCAAAGCGCCCTGAAGGAAGGGCTCCGGCCTCCGGCGTGGGGGTCGCGGTCGGGCGGGCCGTTCGCGTCGGAGAAGGGCGCAGCGGGGATGTCGGCGCCGCGGGCGTCTGAGCGGGGCGGAGGGGCCCCAGACCGCAGGCCGCCAGCAGCCCCGCCGCCGCGACCAAAAGGATCTTGCGGAGCGCCCCTACCGGCCGAAATCGAAAGGATCCGCGCGTCTTCTGAGATGCCATGATCGGAACCTCCTCTCTGGATGTCGCCACGAAGGGCTTGAACACCTTGCGCTATCCGAACCTGGCGGAATTCCCACGACGAAGCCGGCGGCGACGGGGAAAAGCGTCGCCACCGGCCACCTGTTTAGGACCATCCACCGTTCACCCCTCCGCTTCGTGCCTCAGCCAGAACGAGGAGCGCGATCGCCAGGCCCAACGGACCTATGCAGGGTATGAAAATGGCCCATAACTCGCCCTCCTTCCCCCACGCCGCGGCGATCAGCACCGCCAGCGGGCCGAACGCAGCCATCAGCGGAACCGCCCACCACGGAAGGCGAGCCGCACCCTGAAACTTCTCCGGATCCGGTGCCTTGAGGGAGAGAAGGGCGAGCCGGGCTCTCTCCACAGCCGTCAGGGACCCGAACAGCACCACGCTCCCCATCGCCCCCAGGAGGGCCAGGACGGGAAGGAAAAAGGCCTCGCTCCCCTGCTGCCCCAGCCGATCGGCCAGGAGGGTTGCCAGAAGAAGCGCCGAGGAGGCCGCCAGGGCGCCCGCCAGGATGCCCTGGAGGGCAAGCGGCGGGGCGAGGGGGAACGTGCGCAGGACCAGCGCCCGCTCAACCGCCAGCGCCCGACGCCCCAGCCCCCACTCCTCCTTCCGCAGGCGGACGTGAAGCCGCGCGGCCTCCTCAGCGGGCTGCTCCTCGAAGGGGATGCCTGTCATCCGCTGCAGCTCCCCCACCAGCTTGCGGGCGGCGCGCTGAAGGGCGGCGAGGCGGAAGGATCGGGCGGGGGAGATGCCCGTGATGGGTCCCGCGAGGAACAGAACCAGGGTCTCCCCGAGATTCCCCTCCCACAGAAGGGCCGCCCCTTCGAAGCCGGCGATCCGGTTCAGAAGCTCCTCGTTCTCGTCAAGGAAATACACGGCAGGATAATACAGCAGCGCCAGATCCTCCTCGGCCAGAAACCCGACCAGCGACTTGGCATCTTTGGGAAGATCGGGGAGCTCCGCCGAAACCTTCGACAGCCGCCCCGCGACCTCCCGGAGGGGCAGCGGGACACGGAAGGCGAGGACCGGGACAGCCTCTCCCTTCCCGAAGCGGCGGGCGGTCTTCAGGAGGGCGAACCCGAGAAGAAACAGGAACGCCAGGACGCTGCATCCGGAGAAGGCCAGCGAGAAGGCGATGTCCTGTTCGCTTGTCATCCTCGATCTCCTCCGTTTCATGTCTCCGTGGATCCCGTTCCCGAAAGCCAGCCGGGACGCAAGCCCAGGGGTCGCAGATGCCAGTTCTGGGCGATCCCTGCAAAGAAGATCCAGTATCCGACGGCTGTCGTCGCCAGGATCAACAAGATGTCCACCAGCCCATACCCTCCCGAACGGGAGGCCTGCATCCCCAGATGCGCCCCCAGCGGGGCCGCCGAGCTCCCGCCGCTGAACAGAACCATCACCTCAAGCACCCGATCCAAGCGATCCGTCAGCGTCTCCCACCCGCGCCGCCACCCGTAGACCAAGCCGATCGCCAGCGCCAAGCTGTAGGTGACGGCGGGAAGCCACCCCCACCCCTTCGGCAGAAGCAGCGGCCAGTAAACCACCGGAAACGAGAGAATCCACAGACCCACGGCGGATACGAACATTGTTCGGGACAGCCAGGGGATCCACCCGCGCCGCTCCCCGCTGAGCCGCGCCACCAGGAACAGCAGGCTGATGAGGAAGGCGGGGAAGATCTCCACCCAGGAGGGGAAACGGGTGAAGTTCCGCAGCCGCGCCGAATTCGCCAGCCACGCCAGGAAAGGTAGGATGATCAACAAATACAGGAACCCGGCGATCTCCCACCGGATCTCCGAACGCCGCTTCCGGGAAAGTTTCCGCCACCCAACCATCAGTCACCCCCCGCCAGGAACGGGACGGCTCATCGCTGGGACATCAAGGCATAAAGGGCACCAACAATTGCCCCCGAGATGACCGCTTCCAAACCGGATCGGGCCGCACGTTTCCAGTCCCACTTGTTGTCTGGCAATGCCCCAACCGTGTAGCCCATATAGGCAATCACCCAGAACCCGATGATGATCAATTTTTCGATAACCTCATCCCATAGCGTCCACTGCCCCGCCGCCATCTTGGCGGTTGCCCGGGGCTTCTCGATGACCAGCGCCCAGTAGCCCGCGGCAATGAGATCCGCCACCATGATCAGGGCGCCCACAATGTTCAGGGGATGGATCTTTGTGGTAGAAGGCTTGTTCGTCATGGCTTCACCTCGCGGTCGCAAGCGAAATGGCCCGGCTGCGAGAAAGTCGAAACCTGCATCGCAGGAGACGGCCGCAGGCGTGGTGATGTCCGCCGCGGGTCCAGAGGACCTCTGGGAGGTTCTTCACCACCTCGACCCCTCCAAGACGGACTCCGAAGTCTCCCGATCAACCCCCGCGGCCGTCACCCCAAAGACCTCGTCCTCTTCCCTCGTAGGGAAGGGGGCCGAGGGGTTAGGTCCAAGGGCCGCCCCCCAAATCGGGGAGGGGTGGCGTGGAGGCCCCCTTACTTCACCAGCCCGAGATAGGTCATCAGGCTGACGAAAAGGCCAATCGCCACCCCGCTGAGGATCAGATCCACCAGCGTCCGCCGGCCTTTCTCCCACCGTTCCGCAGCACATCGTCATTGATTTCACCCCGAAGGGTGAAACCAACGACCGGCCGCTTCCTGCTTCATC
>NZ_FYEK01000072.1:0-56690 GCF_900187885.1 Thermoflexus hugenholtzii JAD2
GGCGCTGGGGAAGATCGGCGACCCCCAGGCCCTCCCCGCCCTCACCCAGGCCCTCCAGGATAAGAATGCGGACGTGCGCTGGGCGGCAGCCGAGGCGTTGTTGAAACTCCTGCCCGCCGCTCCGCCTCAGGACGAGGAGGAGCGCCGTGCCTGGCGAAAGCGACTGGCTTCCATCCGGCGAGCGGCACGGCAGGCCCGCGCATTCGATCTGCTTGCCGCTGTCCTGGAGCGGCAGGCGGCCTGGGCGGCGGCCCTTTCGCCCTGGCAGGACCCCTTGCAACCCCCGCCCGTCCCGGCCTGGCAGGCCTGGGCCCAACGGGTCGGCCGGGGCGCGCTGGCCCTGCTGCTGACGAGCCTGGCGTGGCTGGAGATGGCGGCGCTGACCGGAATGGGAGAACGGCTGGGGGAGGCCGTCCTCCGCTTCATGCAAAGGCAGCCCCTCTGGGCGGCGGCGTTGCTGATCCTCGTTCTGCGCGCGGTAAGGGCGCTGTTGGGCTGGATGGGGGAGGCCTTGTGGAAAAAGAGGTAGGGGCGAAAAATTGGGTTGTGCCCCTTGATCATTGGGCACAACATAGGGTAGGGGCGCAGCGGTGCTGCGCCCCTACATTTTCGTTCGATGCGCAAACGCATCCAAAAGATGACGGAGGTTCCCGATGCCTTACGATCCGCAACGCCATCACCGGCGGTCCATCCGCCTGCCGGGATACGATTACACCCAACCCGGCGCTTATTTCATTACCATCGTCACCTACAACCGGATGCCGCTGTTCGGCGAGATCGTGGATGGAGAGATGCGGTTGAACGAATGCGGAGAGATCGTGCGCGCCGAATGGCTCCAAACCGCCATCGTGCGCCCCTATGTGGTGTTGCACCCTGACGAATTTGTTGTGATGCCCAACCACGTGCATGGGATCATCTGGATCATTGATACGAATGTAGGGGCGACCCGCCGGGTCGCCCCTACAATAACCACTAACCCCCCGCGCGGGCCCGATGCCGGTTCCATCGGCGCCATCATCGGCCAATTCAAATCCATCACTGCCAAACGCATCAACAGCCTGCGGGGCACCCCTGGCGCGCCCGTCTGGCAGCGCAATGATTACGAACACATCATCCGCACTGATAAGGCCCTGGCCCGCATCTGCGCCTACATCCGATCCAACCCCCAGCGTTGGCCCGACGACCCGGAAAACCCGTTCCGGAACCCCTTGTAGGGGCGACCCGGCGGGTCGCCCCTACCCGGATCACCCGGATGCGACAACCCCGAATCGTTGAATCCGTGTTATACTGAAAGCGCCACCGACCCGGATGGGCGGTGAGCCGAAAGGAGATCGACCCCGGATGGATCGCCTGCGACCGCCTGGATTGCCGGCGGGCAACCGGGACGGCGGGGAAGGGAAAGTCCTGTCCCCGATGGCCCCTGTGTCCCCCCACGGCTTCGGGCCGGTCGCCCCTTATTTCCTCACGCGCATCTCCGGGAGGGGACCATGGAGCGCAAAAAGGTCACGGTCCACACGCTGCAGGCCCGCAAGGCCGCCCGCCAGCCGATCACCATGATCACCGCCTACGACTACCCCACCGCCCTGGCGGTGGACCGCGCGGGCGTCGACGTCATCCTCGTCGGCGACTCCCTGGGCATGGTGGTCCTGGGCTACCCCAACACGCTCCCCGTCACGATGGAGGAGATGCTCCACCACGCCAAAGCGGTCGCCCGCGCCCACCCCTCCGCCCTGCTCGTGGGCGACCTCCCCTTCATGGCCTACCAGGCCGACATCGCCGAGGCCGTCCGCAACGCCGGGCGCTTCCTCAAAGAAGCGGGGATGGACGCCGTGAAGCTGGAAGGCGGGCGGGAGATGGCCCCCACGGTGGAGGCCATCGTCCGCGCTGGGATCCCGGTGATGGGCCACATCGGCTTCACCCCCCAGTCCCTCCACCGGCTGGGCGGCTACCGCGTCCAGGGCCGCACGGCCGTCGACGCCCGACGCCTGCTGGAGGACGCCCTGGCCCTGGAGGCCGCCGGATGCTTCGCCATCGTCCTGGAGATGGTGCCCGAGCCGGTGGCCGCCGCCATCACCGAACGCCTGCGCATCCCCACCATCGGCATCGGGGCCGGAGCGGCATGCGATGGCCAGGTGCTGGTCCTGCACGATCTCATCGGGCTCTTCGATCGCTTCACCCCGCGCTTCGCCAAGAAATACGCGGACCTGCACCAGGAGATCGTGCGGGCCGTCCAGGCCTACTGCGAGGACGTGCGGAGCCGGCGGTTCCCGGGCCCGGAGCACACGTTCTCCATGGACCCCGAGGAGCTGGCCGCCTTCCAGGCCATGCTGGAAGCGCTCCCCGCCCCTGCGCCCGTGGCGGAGGCCCGATGATGCGGATCGCGTTGCTGGGCACCGGCGCCCTGGGGACCCTCTTCGGGGTCCGTCTCGCCCGGGTGGCGGAGGTCTGGATGCTGGGCACATGGCGGGAGGCCTTGGAGGCCGCGCGCCATCACGGCCTGCGCCTGATCACCCCCCAGGGGGAGGAAACAGCCTTCGTCACGGTGGCCGAGGATCCGGCGGAGGTCCCTCCGTGCGACGCCGCCCTGATCCTGGTCAAGGCCTACCAGACGGAGCGGGCCGCGCGGTGGGCCCTGCAGGTCCTGAAGCCCGCCGGGATCGCCCTGACCCTCCAGAACGGCTTAGGGCCGTATGAGACGCTCCAGACGGTCCTCGGGCCGGAGCGGGCGTGGCAGGGGGTGACGATGATGGGGGCCACGCTGGAGGCCCCGGGCCGCGCCCGGCTGGGGGGCGAGGGCCCCATCTGGCTCGGCGCCCCTTCCTCGTCCCGGGCGCCGCTGGAGCCCCTCCTCGCGCGCCTGCGGCAAGCCGGGTTCGCCGTGGAGATCCGGGAGGACCTGCGCGGGGTGATCTGGGGGAAGCTGGTGGCCAACACCGCCATCAACCCGGTGACCGCCCTCTTCGATGTCCCGAACGGAGCGTTGCTGGAGCGGCCGACCCTCGGGCGCCTCGCCGGCGCGGTGGCCCGGGAGACGGCCTCCGTGGCCCGGGCCCAGGGGATCCGGCTGCCCTTCGAGGACCCGGCCGCCTTCGTGGCCGAGGTCTGCCGGCGGACGGCGGCCAACTCCTCATCGATGCGGCAGGACCTCCAGCGGGGCCGCCCGACGGAGATCGACGCCCTGAACGGGGCGGTGGCGGCCATCGGACGGGAGCGGGGGATCCCCGTCCCGCTGAACGAAGCCCTCTGGCGGGCCGTGAAAGCCCTGGAGCGGAAACGCGTTCGCGCTCCGGTCTCCCCGCCCCCGAAGGTCCGGGCGGGGGAGATCGTCCCGGGATGAAGAGCGGAATCTGTTTGCGCGCAGATCGCTTGGGGAGGTGATGCGCATGCGCGTGGTTCATACCATTGCGGAAGCCCGCGCCGTCCGCCGGGCGCTCCCTGGCACGTGGGGCTTCGTGCCCACGATGGGCTACCTCCACGAGGGACATCTCTCCCTCGTCCGGCGCGCCCGGGCGGAGAACGACCGCGTCGCCGTGAGCATTTTCGTCAACCCGACCCAGTTCGGTCCCCACGAGGATTACGCCCGCTACCCCCGCGATCTGGAGCGGGACCTCCGGCTTCTGGAGCCCCTGGGGGTGGATCTGGTGTTCGTCCCCTCCGTGGAGGAGATGTATCCCCCGGGCTTCCAGACCTGGGTGATCGTGGAGGAGGTGAGCCGTCCGCTGGAGGGCGCCTCCCGGCCGGGGCACTTCCGGGGTGTGGCCACGGTGGTGGCCAAGCTGTTCAACATCCTCCAGCCGGACCGAGCTTACTTCGGCCAGAAGGACGCCCAGCAGACGGTGGTGATCCGGCGCATGGTGCAGGACCTGAACATCCCGGTGGAGATCGTGATCTGCCCGACGGTGCGGGAGCCGGACGGGCTGGCCATGAGCAGCCGCAACACCTACCTGAACCCGGAGGAGCGGCGGGCGGCTACGGTGCTGTTCCGGGCGCTGCAGGCCGCGAAGGCCCGTTATGAGGCGGGGGAACGGGATGCCGAAGGCCTGCGGGAGGCCATGCGGGAGGTGATCCGGGCGGAGCCCCTCGCCCGCATCGATTACGTCAGCGTGGCGGATCCAGAGACCCTGCAGGAGCTGGAGCGGGTGGAAGGCCCCGCCCTGCTCTCCCTGGCGGTCTACATCGGGACCACCCGGCTGATCGACAACATCATGCTCCCGTAGCCCGGATCCCACTGACCTATGCCCGTAAGAGCGGCTTCAGCCGCGACCCGGCGGGATCGAGAAGACGGGGGCTCGAAATTGGAGGGATGGCTTCCGCTGCCACCCCTTGCGGATCGAAGAGGGAGGTTCGGGGCTAAAGCCCCTCCTACAAAAAACCGATGCGCGGACCACAAAGCCGTTGCCCAGAGGATCCCGCCTGCAGGTATTCAAGGAGTTCCGCAATGTTGCTCTGCCTGGATATCGGTAACACCAACATCAAGGCGGGGGTGTTTGAGGGGGAATCCCTGATCGCCCACTGGCGGTTCTCCACCCAGCGCCACCGCCTGGCCGATGAATACGCCGCCCTCTTCATGCAGCTCTTCGATCTTCATCAAATCCGCCCCCGGGAGATCCGGGGCTGCGCCATCGCCTGCGTGGTCCCGCCCCTGCGCGCGGTGTTCGAGGAGATGGTCCGACACTACCTGGGCCTCGAGCCCCTGATGGTCGGCCCGGGGATCCGCACGGGGATCCGGCTGGCGGTGGAGAACCCGCGGGAGGTAGGGGCGGATCGCGTGGCGAACGCGGTGGCCACCTACCGGCTGTATGGCGGGCCGGCCATCGCCATCGCCTTCGGGACCGCGACAGTGTTCGATGTGATCTCTCGCGACGGGGAATACCTGGGCGGCGCCATCGCCCCAGGGATCCTGGTGGCCGCGGAGGCCCTGGTCACCGCCGCGGCCCAGCTGTATCAGGTGGAGCTGACCCGGCCGCCCCGGGTCATCGGCCGGAACACCATCCAGGCGATGCAATCCGGCCTGATCCTGGGCTTCGCCAGCATGGTCGAGGGGATGATCCAGCGGATCCAGGCGGAGCTGGAGGAGCCGGCCCGAGTGATCGCCACCGGCGGCCTGGCGGACACCATCGCCCACGAGGTCCGCGCCATCCAGGTGGTCGACCCCCACCTCACCCTGCACGGCCTCCGGTTCCTGTTCGAGCTCAACCGCCGGCGGTGAGAACGGCTCCGGTTCAGGAAGCGCCGGGGCGCATCCGCAGGCGCCGGGCCAGGAAGGCCAGCAAGAGCACGCCCATCGCCCCCAGCCCCCAGGCCAGGCCGCTCCCGCCACCGGTCTGAGGCAGCCCGGCCGGCCGCGGGGTGGGTGTGGGGCGGGCCGGGGTTGCCGTCGGCTCCGGAATAGGGGTAGCCGTAGGCTGCCCGGCGAGCTCTACCGTCGGCGTGGGGACCGGGGTGGGGGTCGCCGGCCGGGTCGGGCTGGGGGTCGGGGTGTAGGTCGGCGGCAGCGGACTGGGCGAGGGGATCGGCGTGAAGGTGGGCGCCCCCGCCGGAGCCGCCGGCCCACCCCGAGCCGGGCCGCTCAGGGCCAGATACAGCCCGATGGCAAAGAGCAGGACGACGAACAGCCCCCCCAGGACCAGCAGGGCCAGGATGAACGTTCTGTTCTGCCCCTCCTCCGGGGGCAGCCCCTCCAGATCTACGTCAGCCATCGGAGACGCCTCCTGAACCGGAGGTGGTTGCAGAAAGACCCTTCAGGGCGCGGCGGGCCGGTCCATAACCGCACCTCCTATGAGCGCAGGACCTCCACATTATAAACCGGGACCCGGACGGGACGTTCCTCCCCGTCCAGCCGGATCTCTGCGCACCACATCCGCAGGCCGCTCTCCAGAACCTGCGGGTCCGGGAGGACGCGAAGGACGGTTCCCGTGCGCCCCCGATGCGGCTCCCGCAACAGACGGACATGCAAGCCGGGCTGGAGGACGACCTCCCCCGTCGGCTCCGGCGGCGGGGGGTTCTCCGTCGGGACCGGGATCACGATCTCCGGGCGGCCCGGCGTGCCATCCGGATCCGCGGGAGGATGCAGGATGAAGGCCTCGCGGCCCTGATAAAGGGAGAAGATCCGGAAGATCCCCGGATGCATCGGGAGGCGGCCGAACCCTTCCGTCAGGATCACCGGGAAGGAGAGCTCCCGCAGTCGGGGCAACAGAGAGACCTCCACGCTCCCGGCGATCATCCCTCGCACCTGAAGCCGCTCCGCCTGCTCCAGGGCGCTCGGCTCGATCCACCCACCCCCCACCACGATAGTGCCCTGGACCATGGGATCCAGGACGCGCGCCCGCAACGGCTCCGCCCCGCTGGTGACCACCCGGAGAACTCCGCTGAAATCCGAGCCGCTGGACCAGAAGGCCTGGATCAGGGCGCCCGTGGCTTCGAGGATCGCCCCATATTGAGGGATCACCTCCACAACCACGCCGGGGAACCCGGCCCGGACCTCCAGCGTGCGCGCCCCGGTCCGGATTATCACCCGGCCCCCGCCGGCCGCCACCACCTCCCCGTCCACCGGCGAACGCACCCGCAGGGTGCGCAGTCCCAGGAGGGTCCGTCGGGCAGCCAGCACCTCCTGAGCGCGCACCGATGTGCCGGGCTTGCGCCGCAGATAGGCGAGGGCCCGCTCCGGGGGGACCCGCAGGGGACGGGCGAGATCCACGATCACCACGCCCATCGGCTGCTCGGCGGTGGCAAGCACAGTCGTAGCCTCCACCGTCTCTCCCCGACGCACCCGCACCTTCCCCGGGAGGGGCAGGCGGCGCTCCCGGCGAATGGTCGCCAGGGCCGTAAACGTCACGGACCCGGGATAGAAGCGAGGCGATTCCATCGAGATCACAGGGCACCTCCCAGGGCGCCGACGTCCCAGAGCCAGCGCTGGTTCTGCTCCCGACGGGTTTCCGGATCCTCGGCCAGCCGGAGCGGCCGCCCCCGCCCGTCGACGATCAGGCCCAGCATCCCTCCCGGGATCCGGATCCGCCGGGGCGCCCGCCGGGGTCCCCATCCCAGATCCACCGGGCGTCGCATCCGGAAGCGTCGTAACTCGGTCTCGCCGGCCTCGGGGATGGGCACCACCTCCAGGCGTCCGCCCCGGGCCTCGATCTCATACACCGATTCCGAGCCGTCCGGCCCTCGATGGTGGACCTCGAAGGTGAAGAGCAGCTCATCCGGGGCCACCGGGCTTTCCAGCGCAGGGGCCAGGACCGTGGCCAGGAGGATCCAGGGCCGGCCGGTGATGGCCTCCACCGCGGATCCGGGGTCCAGGGCCGCCAGGGCCCCCAGGCCGGGGAGCAGGCCTACCGGATCCCAGAGCAGGGTGGTGAGCCCGGTCGGCTGGAGGGCGTCGAGAGCGGCCAGCGCCAGGGCCCCGGGTCGGGTATGGGCGGCGAAGGCGCCGCCGCTGAGCAGGATCGGTTCGAAGAAACGGATGGTCCGACCGAGCTCGGGCCAGAGGACGTGGAGGCGTTCCCACGCCTCCGACAGGGCCTCCCGAACGAAGGCCAGCTCGATCCACATCTCCTCCGGGGTTTGAGGGACCGAGAGCGGGTGCAGGGCCTTCGTCCACACCAGCGTCTCCAGGGCTTCCGGAGGGATCTCCTGGGGCAACCACCGGGCAATGCGTTCGTAACCCCGTCGCTGATACAGCGACAGGATCCCCGGGCCGATCCCGCTGTCCGGCTGCACGACCTGAGCCAGCATGCCGCCATAGGCGGCTGCGAGCACCACGTGGCGCCCCCCCACATCGACCACCAGGGCCCCGCGCTCCGGGGTCTCCAGGCTGAGATAGCGGGCCACATGGCTGAGGGCTCGGGCGGTCGGGAGGATCTCGCCACGGGCCCATCCCTGCAACGCCGACAGGCCCGGCAGGCGTATGGCCGCCTGCTCCACGTAGCGTCGATCCAGCTCCTCCACCACCGGGCCGATGCGCTCCACCCCCGGGCGCGGGCGGACGTTCTCCAGCACCCGCAGCGGGATTTGCCGCCCGGCCATGGCCACCGCCTCCTCGCGCAACAACGCGTTCCCGGCGAAAAGGAGCAGCGGGCGCTCCTCCTCCGGGCGCAGCTGGGCCGCCAGGACGGCCGCTTCCAGCAGCGCCTCCACTGGCCGGGTGCCCCCGCCATCCACGCCGCCGGCGATCACCACCACATGGGGCTCCGCCGCGACCAGGGCATACAGCCATTCCTCTTCGGTCCGCCGGGATCCATCGGGCGAGATCACCGAGAGGGCCTCAAGGACCCGCGCGCAGGTCCCCGCCGCCGCGCGATGGAGGCTGGCGAGGCTCCACTCGGGAGCGATGCCCCCCAACACCACTCGCAATGGAGGGGCGGCGCTGAGGGTGATCAAGCAGACGTCCACCCCCGCCCCTGTGGAGAGCTCGGGGGCGATCAAGATCCCCTGGGGATCCAGCAGGGGGCGCCCGGAGATCGCGCTCAGATGCTCCAGGGCGCGGATCGCGCCGAGGAGGACATCCGGATCCGGGCCGCGCAGGGAAGTGGGGGCGCTGGCCGCCGCCACGAAGCGGAAGCGATCCTCCACCCGGGCGAACAGCATCGCCCGGGTCTGCACACTCCCCACATCGATGGTCACCAGGCTCTTCAGGGTCATGCCCTGCTCCCGCCGGTGCGTATCGGAACACGGAATCTCAGGGTCCCCACCGGCTTAGGGCCTGGATCAGGAACTCGGCCCGGCCGATCAGGAGGGAGATCCCGGTGATGAGGGCGCTGCCGAACAGCGCGCCCAGGGTGAAGGCCCACACCGCCCGTCCCAACCCCTGCAGACCCCCCCATGCGGCGCTCAGGGCAGGGGACCGCACCGGCGGGCGGTAGAACTGGGCGGCCAGCAGCGCGAGCAACGTCGCCGCCAGCCCCAGGGTGAACCCCTGGCCCGCCCCCGCGGCCACTTGAGGCCCGATGGTCCCGAACAGCGCCCCCGCCCCTGCGATCCCCAGGCCCACGCCTAGGGCGATGGCGAGACCCAGATCCCCCAGGATCCCCAGCCGCGGCACGCCTTTCGCCAGGACCAGAAGCCCCAACCCAAGCTGTAGGAGAAGAAAAGCCCGTCGGGCCGGATCCGCCGCCACGGGAAGCGCCCGCCACTGCGGGATCAGGACGTTCCACAGCATCACGGCCGTGAAATACCCGATGCTCAGTCCCACCAGCAGGCTGGCGGCCAGCCGATAGACCGCCGTGTCCTCGATCAGATAGCTCAGGATCATCAGAGTGAGAAGGACCGCCAGAGCGGTCCCCACGGCCTCCATCGGGTTCATCCCTCCCTCCGGCGCGCGGCGAACAGGCTGATCCCCAACCCGACGCCGATCAGGGCGGCAACGAGCACTTGAAGCAACGCCTGCGCCTGTAGATCAAAGAAGGCCGGGCTGCCCTCCGCCACCTCGCCCTCCAGCAGCAGCGCGTCCCGCAAGCCGGCGGCCACCGCCCGGAGCTGGCCGCTCTCCTGATACGGGGCCGCATAGGGCGCGATGCCGGCGCTCACCGCCGCGATCACCGGCACTTCCGGGGGGAGGATCCCCCGGGCCTGCTGCAGCCAGCCTCGCAGGGCCTCCGGGGAACCGGTGATCAGCACCACCAGGCTCACCCGGGCCGCCAGCGGCTCCTCCCCCAAATCCCGGGCCATGGGCAGATCCAGCACCGGCCGTCCGGTGTAATCGGCGGGGAACCGGCGCAGCGGCTGGCTCAACAGACGGGCGATCGCCACCTCATGCCCGGGCACATACCCCAGATGCATCACCCGCTCCCCATAGTCCGGCCGCGCCAGGACCACGGAGGCGGCCTGGGCCGCTCCCCAGGGGCTGAGGCTCACCGTCAGGGCCCGCACCCCACGGTCCGACAGCCGCTGCAGCACCCCCCTCAGGAAGCCGTCCAGCTCCGCCGCGCGGTCCGGCCCATACTCCACCGCCACCAGCGCCAGCCCTCCGGATGGGGCCTCATCCAGCGCGGCGACGAAGGCCGTCGGCGGCGTCAGAAGGGCAGGCCGGAAGAAGGGCAGCGGCCAGTAAAGGCCAAGGATCAACGCCACGAGGATCAGGGCGAACAACAACCCGCGCTCCACCGCCTGGGCCAGACCGGCTGAGGCCGGCTCCGCCACCCGCTCGCCGATCAGGAAGGTCAGGCCCTGGGCGAGCAGACTCCCCCAGGCCTCCGCCCGCGTCTGGAGCTCCGGGATCGGCTCGGCCCGAAGACGGGCGGGAGGGCCCTGGACCTCCACCAGCCGGGGATGTCGTGGGAGCACATCCACCAGCCCCGCCAGCGGACCCTGTTCCTCTACCACCACCGGCTCCAGAGGCAGGAGCGCCTCCGCCGGCGCCTCTCCGCCCTCCTCGGCGACCGGCCGGAGGGTCTGCAACCACTCCGGCATCTCCGCCAGCACTGCCTCCAGGTCGGTGAAGGGCGGGACCTCCTCTGGAGGCGGGGGTGGAGGCGCTTCCTCCAGCTGGAAGGGCGCTGTCGCCGGCGGCGCCGTCATGACCTCCTCCGGGAGCTCCTCGGCCAGAAGAGGAGGGGCCTGGGCAGGGACCTCCTCCTCCGATGAACCGGGCGGAGGCGCCTCCGTCAGCCCCAGCTCCTTCCACCATTCCGGCAGCTCCTCCCCCTCCGGCCGTGGAGGAGGAAGAGCCTCCACTGCCTCGCCGCCCAGAGAAGGGGCTTCGATCGCGGGAGGACGCTCCGCCTCTTCCTCCAGCGAGAAGAAGGTGAACGGAGCCGTCTCCGGCGGGGGAGCCTCCTCACCTGAGAAGCCCGCTTCGCTGACCGGAGGGGTTTCCTCGAGCTCTGGGAACGGGGATGCCTCGGTCTCCGGAGGCATCCCCGGCGGAACGGCCATCCCGGTCTCCGCCTCCGGGGGCATGGCCTCCGGCTCCATTCCTTCCGAGAAGGGAAGGATCGGAGCTTCAGGGCCCGAAGGGGGGGCCTCCCCCGGACCCTGCGCTTCTTCCACCGGCGGCGCCCCGAACGGCGGGCGTTCCTCCTCGACGGTTTCCGGGAAAGCGGGAGGCGCTTCCGGGAACAGATCCTCCACCGCAAGCAGCCATTCCGGCATCCCAGGCTCCGGGGGCGCTCCGGCTGCCTCCTCCCGCCTTACTTCCCCTTCCTCCTCCGCTCCCTTCAGCCGGACACCGCACTGCTCACAGAACACGGCCTCGGGCGGGTTCCGGTATCCGCAGACGGCGCAGAGGGTTCCCTCGATCTCCCCGGGGCCAGCCACCAGATCTGCCCCACAACGGGTGCAAATTTGCGCCTCCTCCGGATAAAGCGCCCCACAAACCGGACAGCGTCGCATCGGCTTCCTCCCGGATCAACGGCCCATAGGCCGATCCAGCCCCAGGGCGATCCGCAGCATCATGACCACCACCCCCAACGCCACGCCCAGCAGGATCCCCCGGACCCCTCCGGTGATCAGGGGATCCACTACCGCGTGGGACAGGGGACCCCAAAGCAGCGGGAGGGGGGTGCCGCCGGAGCGGAGGATCAGGACGCTCAGGACGCCGGCGGTGAACAGCAGGGCTTCGACCGAGGGTCGAGCGCGCAGCCGGCGCCAGAGGGCAAGGATCATAAAGAAGGGAAGCAGCGCGCCCAGCGAGGCCTCGAGGGGCAGCACCCCATATTGATAGATCCACATCATCCAGGGGCCGGCGAGCCCGCTGCCCCGGATCCATCCTTCGCCTGCGGCGAGGATCAGGACGGCGAGGGCGCTCAGGACGGTGACCAGGCTATACGGCCATCCCTCCTCCTGGAGGCGGATCCGACGGAGGTGGGCGTCCAGGAAGGCCAGGAAGGCCACCAGCGTGGCATACGCCAGGAGCGTGGAACCCAGCTCGGTCAGGGCCTGGCGGAGCGCCGGCTGGGGCCACAGATACGGCACCAGGGCGAGAAGGATCGCCAGGCTCAGAACCCCGGTGAACACCACCCGCCGGATCATCCCGTCCCTCCTTCACCCACGTCCCATCGCCCCCAGCGCGGCGGCGATGAGGAGCCCGATCAGCAACCAGCGGAGCAGATCGTGAGCCAGCCAGCGCCCCGGGGTATCCTCACGGGGCGCTGCGGTGAGGGCCTCCTCCCCCACTGCGGTGGAAGGGTCCAAAGGCCACAGCGCCGCCGCCCCCAAGGGATCCGGCATGGCGAAGAGAGAGACCGCCCCCTCCCGCTGGCCCGCCTCGCCGGCGAGGATCGCCTCCTCCCGAAAGGACCCGCTTAGGATATTGGCGGCGACCGGCCGGAGGCCCATGGAGAGGGTCAGGCCGGCGATGTAGGCCATCGGGCTGGCGCCAGCCCATTCGATGCGATCCAGGGGAGGAGAGGGCATCGCCGGCAGCCGGGCGGCCTCCTGGAAGAGATGTCGCGCATACAGCAGCGCCACGGGATCGGCCACAGCCACCCAGGGAGGGACCTCCCCCGTTAGCACATCCCCCAGCGCCCGCTCCAGGGACCTGGCCGCGCTCAGGGTGAACGCGGCCTCGCCGCCGAGCAGCCCGCCGGATCCCAGCGCGAACTGGAGGGGCTGGCCGGTCTCCAGCGAGCGCCCGACCTGGAAGGGGATCTGCCGGAAGGATTCGAGGGCACGGGGGGAGAGGCGGATCCGCCGCCCGCCGTAGACCGCCGCCAGCGTCAGCGCCGCAGCGATCAGCAACAGGACGCCTATGGTCATCGGGGATCCTCCCGGCCTGGCCTTCGGGGGGCGGATTCAAGGACGGCGATCCAACGGGCGAGAGGCTCCGCACCGATCCACGGGCGCAGGAGCCAGAGGCCCTGGGCCAGCGGGAACCGCAGGGGCGCGAAGGCCTCCAGGATCCATTCGAGATCCGCAAGCGGAACGCTGCCCACGCGCTGAGGATCTTCCGGCCTGCCCATCCGCCACCTCGCTCCTGGAGCCTTCGGGTGAAACCCGCAGATCCGATGATCGGCTCGAGTATACCCGATTTCCGCCGCTTTCAAAACAGAAGGCATCCTCCCCGACGGGCCGGGCGGCTACGCCAGGGCGGCGCCGGGCACCGGAACCCGGTTCATGATCTCCTCCAGAACCTGCTCCGGGGTAACCTCCCGCATGCGGGCGGTGGGATGAAGGATCAGGCGATGGGCCAGGCAGGGCTGGACCAGGGCCTTGATGTCGTCGGGGATCACGTAATCCCGCCCCCACAGGACGGCCCGGGCTTGCGCGGTGCGGAACAGCGCCAGCGTCCCTCGCGGGCTGGCCCCCAGATAGACGTCCGGATGCTCCCGGGTGCGCTCCACGATCTCCAGGAGATAGCCTCGGATCTCCGCGGAGACGTGGACGCCTCGGATCTCCTCTTGCGCGCGGCGCAGCTCCTCCAGCCGCACCACCTGGTCGAGGGTCTCGATGGGGTGGCGGAACTGCTGGGCCTCCAGGATCGCCAGCTCGTCCTTGCGGGCCGGATAACCCAGACGGATGCGCAACATAAACCGGTCCAGCTCCGCCTCGGGCAGCGGGAAGGTGCCCTCATACTCGATGGGGTTCTGGGTCGCCAGCACCAGGAACGGCTGAGGGAGAGGATAGGTGACGCCGTCGACGCTCACCTGCCGCTCCTCCATCGCCTCCAGCAGGGCAGCCTGGGTCTTCGGCGTGGCCCGGTTGATCTCATCCGCCAGGACGATGTTCGCCATGATCGGCCCGGGGCGGAACTCGAACGTGCGGGTGCCGGGGTTGAAGATCGAGACGCCGGTGATATCGCTGGGCAGCATGTCCGGCGTGAACTGGATCCGCCGGAAGGTTCCCCCGATGGAGCGGGCCATGGCCTTGGCCAGCATGGTCTTGCCCACGCCGGGCACGTCCTCGATGAGCAGGTGGCCCTGGGCCAGGAGCCCGATGACCGCCAGCTCCACCGCCTCCCGCTTCCCGAAAATCACCTGCTCGATGTTCCCCACCAGCCGGCGGGCAACCTCCTGCGCAAACCCGTCCATTTCGGATCCTCCATCACAATCGGATCCCCTGCCCCGGGCGGACGACCTCCTCTCCTCCTTTGATTTTAGAGGCTGCTTATCTGAAGATCCACCTCTATGGGAAGAGGGGGGAAAGCGGGGGCGTGGGCGGAGGGGAGAGCATCGGCGTGGGCGTGGGCACCGACGGAGGCGGCGGCTCCTCGGTCGGAGGGGCAGACGGCTGGGAGCCCCCCCCAAGCTCCTCCGTTGGGGATCCGCTTCGGGAGGGTGGGGCGGGTGTCGGGGATCGCTGCGGCTCCCTCTTAGGCGTCCCGGGTGGGATCGAGGGGGTCTCCAATGAAAGGGTGGGACGCTGGATCTCGATCACCACCCATGGGGTTCGAAGGGCCGGCGATGGACCTTCCTCGGCGACCGCGAGCCCCCGCCCCCCGAACCGCACCGCGGGGAGCCCGAAGGCCAGGGTCATCGCCAGCCCGACTCCACCGGCGGTGGCCAGGGCGCGCTGCCAGGGCTTCCAGGCGTCCGGGAGAGCGGCCCCCGTGAGGACTGCCCCCGCCAGGGTGAACAGCGGCCCCTTCCCGATCTCCCGGGCGGGATCCGCTGCCAAGGCCGCAGCCGTCTGCCAGGCGCTCAGCCAAGCCCCCAGGGCACCCACGGCGGCGAGGAAGGCCAGGACCCCCAGGATCGGCCGAGCCCGGGGCGATCCCCGGATGGCCCAGGGCAGCCAGAGGGCGGGCACGCTGACCATCAGGACCAGCACCCCCCATCCGTCCAGCCCCCGGGCCGCAGGGCCTGCCCCCCAGGGGAGCATCGTCCCTGCCAGCATCAGGGCGGGCCCCAGCATCCGCAAGGCAGGGGAGGGCGTCTCCGCGTTCATGGCTCCCGGCGCCCGGTGAGGGAATCGAGGAACGCCATCAGCGAGGTTCGAAGCTCCCGAAACGTCTCCGCCATCCGCTCCGCCAGCGGCCGACATCGCTCCCACTCCAGCTCGAATCCATAAGTATGGCGGAACAGATGTCGGAAACGAAGGTAATCCGAGAGGCGGGATCCCAGAGCGGGGTCGATCACGGCGGGTCGGGATTCCCCCCACGGGCTCATCATCCGCCACAGCAAATCGGTATGCCAGTGAGGGCCGGCAGGGAGGTCCCCGTCGATCCGCACCGCGATCCGCTCGAAGATCCGTTCGATGCCGGTGTAGAAATCGTGCAGGATGCTCCCGAGGCTGCGCAGGGCGAACTCGTCGGGCTCGCCGGTCCAGCGGCTCATCAGCCGCTCCAGGCTCTGGACCCGCCGCTCCAGCCGGGCGAGCTCCAGCGCGATCTCCCGACGCAGGGCTTCCGTTGGCTCGATGGGCATCTCCTCCTCCCCCAGGATATGGGCGCGCAGCGTGGGAGGGGCGCTCTCCAGGGGGATCAGGTCCAGCTCCATGCCCTCCGGGAGGAGCGCCCAGCACTCCCGCAGGGCGTCGAAGTAACGCTCCGGCGCCAGCCCTTCCACGGCGATATCGATGTCCGAGCGCGCGTGCCAGGGGCTCTGGCCGGCCAGGGAGCCGAAGATAAAGACCCGTCGCGCCCCGAAACGGCGGCGTAACAAGTCCGCGCACGCCCGAGCCGCCTCCCAGGCCGCTGCCCGCCGGCTTTCCAGCTTCTCATCCTTGGCCATCGGACCATCGCTCCTACCCGCGCGAACGGCTTCCCCATGATAACCTGGGTTCTCCGGCCGTGCATCGTGCCTCGGTTCAGGATCCGCGCTCATCCCTGCTTCTCCACGATCAGCGTCTTCAGGTAAAGGGTCTCCGGGATCTGCAGGATCCATGGGTGATCCGGCGGCTGATAGGTGACATCCCGGACGACCAGGCGGCAGCCCACGTCGGCTGCCGCCAGGCGGACGGCCTCGATCAGATCCTCCAGGCGGACCGGATAGGCGCACGAGGAGAAGAACAGCACCCCGCCCTCCTCCAGCAGGCGCAGGGCGAACGCGGCCATCTCCACGAACCGTCGGCGCACTCCCCGCTCCCATTCCGTCCGTCGTTTCACCATTGCGGGCGGATCCAGGACCACGTGGGTGAACCGCCTTCCCTCCGCAAGCAACGCCTCCATCATCTCCAGGGCATCCCCCAGGCGGACGGTGATCCGGGAAGCCAGGCCGTTGCGGGCCGCGTTGCGCTCCGCCTGCTGCAACGCCCATGGGTCCTTGTCGATGACCATCGCCGTCGCCCCCGCGGCGGCCGCGTGGATGGCAAAGGTCCCGATGTAGCCGTAAACGTCCAGCACCCGATCCCCCGGCCGCACCATCCCTCGCAACCGCCGGCGGTTCTCCCGCTGATCCAGATAGAACCCGGTCTTCTGCCCGCGGATCGCGCTGGTCTCGAAGACCAGCCCGTCCTCCTCCACCTCCAGCGGATCCGGGATCTCCCCCCACAGCCGGCCGGCCCGCGGCTCCAGCCCCTCGTCCTCCCGGGCCTCCACATCGCTGCGCTCATAAATCCCGCGGGGGGCGAAGCGCTCACGCAGCGCACCCACCAGGATCTCCCGCCAGCGCTCCATCCCCAGGTTCCGGATCTGCACCACCAGGACATCGCCGTAGCGATCGATGATCAGCCCGGGGAGCCCATCTGCCTCCCCGTGGACCAGGCGGACGGCGTTTGTGTCCCGGATGCTCCTTCGCCGGTCGGCGGCCTCCGCCAGGCGCCTCCGGAGCCACCCCGAATCCACGGGCTCGTCCCCCCGGGTGAGCATCCGAAGGGGGATATGGGCCGCGGGGTTGTAGAACGCCCTCCCCACCAGCGTCCCCGTGGCGTCCCGAACCTCCACGACGGCCCCCGGCTCCGGGTCCCCGTGAACGCGGGCGATGTCATCGTGGAAGGCCCATGGGTAGAAATTGCGGAGCTTGCGCTCCGCGTGGGGCTTGAGAACGATCCACGCCTTCATACGGCTTCCCGTCGGCCCACCGAGACGATGAACGTCTCCAGCGCCACCACATCCGGGACCTGGCCGGTTTTGATGGCCAGGTCCAGCTCCGCCAGGCTCCGGTAGAAGGTTTCCAGCTGGGGGATCGAGAAGGCGACCGCGGACTCGGCGATCTTGCGCGCCGCATACGGATGAAGGCCCAGCAGGTTTCCGGCCTCCGCGGGGGAGAGGCCCCGTTCCAGCTGTTCCTTCATCAGGAGCATCAGACGGAACTGGCGGACGATCATGCCGAACAGCCCGAGGGGGTGCTCTCCTTCCTCCAGGAGCCGGTGGAGGGCGGCCAGGGCCCGGCGCACATCCCGCCGTCCTAAAGCCTCCGTGAGCTCGAAGAGGCTGATCGGCGCCGCGTAGGGGACCAGCCGCTCCACATCCTGCGGGGTGACGGGACGGCCGGCAGCCCATGCGGAGAGCTTGCGGATCTCCTGATCCAGCAGGCGGAGATCCGTGATCAGGGCGGCCAGGGCGGAGGCCGCCTGCGGGGTGAAGGTCCCGCCGTATCGCCGGGCCCGCTCCATCACCCATTCCGGGAGGGCCCGGGGAGGCGGCAGGGGGAAATGCCGGACCTCCGCCTGATCCAGACGCGCCGCCATCCAGCGCAACAGCGGATGATCCTCCGGGAGGGTCTTTCGCTCGATCAGGACCAGGAGGGTGGTGGGCGGGACGGCGGCGAGGGCCTGTCGGAAGGCCTCGTCCTCCTGGGCCCGCCGGCGCTCCCGGGCGAACCATCCCTCCACGACGACCAGGCGCCGCGAGGCCAGGAAGGGCATCGCCGCGCATGCCGCCTGCAGCTCCGCCGGGGAGATCCGCCGGCCGTCCAGAACGATTACGTTCATGGACTGGGCGGCCGCATCCCCCACCTCGCCGCGCAGCTCCCGCAGGGCCTCCTCGATCTCTAGCTCGTTTTCACCGTGGAAGAGGAAGATCATCGGCAGTATTCCACGAATGATTCACGCAGTTCCCTGGCTACGACCTCGGGTTCCGGACGCTCATCCGCCCCGGGTCTCCACGAAGTGGACCCGGACGAAGCCGCCGGGGAGGGCCCGCACCCCCACGATCTCCAGATCCCCCGGGTCAGCCCGGGTGGTGACGTGGGCCTGCAGCCATGGGCCCAGGGGTTGCACAGCGATCAACGTGAGCACGGTGGCGAAGATCACCAGGGGGAGAACGTCGCGACGCCGGCGATGGGGCACCAGGCCCAGGGTGAGAAAGGCCGCCAGGCCGGCGGAGGTGCCAGAGGCCACGTAGTTGGTCCCGCAACCCGGATGGATCGCCCAGTGATGCTCGCCTCGACGCAATCGCTCCAGGGCCTCACGGGCCGCAGCGATCACCGCCTCCATCGGCACGTTCCCGTAAACGTAGAACCCGAAAGGGGTGGAGCGACCGGCCATGGGCAGGCCGGGGAACCGCTGGCTGAGCAGATGGATCGTGGCGTGCTCCAGCGCATGGTTGCGCCGGATCCGCCGCAACGGCGTCCAATCCAGGATCGACATCCCGACCTCCAGTCCGGAAAGTTCGCATGAGCGCTCGCGCGCGCCGCGCCCGGCGCCCTCACGGGGCTGGGCGGGCCACCACGATCAGGCGATGGGTGTTGTTCTCTGGCGGCCAGCACGGGACCAGGGTGAGGCCCTCCTCCGGGGTGAGCAGGATCCACGCCAGATTCCGCTGCCGCACCTTCGGAGGCTGACCTTCCCCCGGCAGGATGTGGATCCCCTCCATCTGAACCCGTAGGCCTGGCGGGAGGTCTCCACCCGGATCCGCTGACCCGGGCGCAGGCGATGGAGGGCGCGGAAGGCCTTCCCCTTGATGTTGTGGTGGCCGATCAGGACCACATTGCCCCCCTGGCCGGGCGCCGCCGGGGTGAGAAGCCAGCCGGCGGCGAACCCGCGGGGAGGCTCCCAGGTGATGAAGACCTGGCTCCCCTCCGTCATCGTGGTCAGGCGCGCCGGGACCACCGGGGCCTCCAGCCCGATGTCCGAGATGATCGAGCGGATGGGGGGATCCGCCATCGCCCTGGAGGACGGCGAGCGGGTCGCTGGGGCTGCGGAAGGCCCCCGGGGTGGAAGTGGAAGGGGTTCAGGATCCCGGGGGGTGGACCAGGCCGTCGCGAGCCCGGCGGCCCCGAGGAGCAGCCCCGCTCCGATCAGGAGGCTGCTCAGCCGGTTGCCGGACGGACGACGGCCTGATCCCATGGCGCGCGCTCCAGATATCCCCCCACCATCGCCAGCAACGTTTCGTTGTAAAAAGCGAGGATGTCCCGATAGACCTCGCGCCAGCGCTCCGGCGCCCCGCCCAGCTCCACCATCCGGAACACGCTCTCCAGGAGGTGGCCGCCGAAGTGGAGGAACGCCCGCAACAGGTCTTCCAGCCCCAGCCCGGCCGCGTGCGCCTGCTCGGCGTAACGTTGCCCGATCCGGCGGGGGCGGTGCGGGTCGTGATCCCGGATGTAAGCCTGGAGCTCCTCCAGGAGCTGGTAGCACGTGGCCTGGAACTCTTGAGCGATAGGGCCGCGCATCCGTTCGAACCAGGGGGCCTGAGGGCCGACTCCCCGGGCGAGCTCCAGACGGAGCTGGCCCAGGGTGTAAGTGATCAGCATGCGCACCCCGGGCTCCGCGCCGTGGGCCTGCAGCCAGGCTTCCAGATCCTTGCGGGCGAACCGCCGATGCCCCCCGGCGGTCCGCTGGGAGGGGATGCGCCCGGCATCCGCCCACGCCCGCAGCGTGGCCGGGTGCACCCCCAGCATCGCCGCCGCCTCTTTCAGAGAAAGCCACTCCCCGGTGGGATTCCTCGTTTTTCGCTTCCCCATCATCTCCCCCCTGGATCCCCCGCCTGGCAGGCTGCTTCCCCCATCACGAGCGGGGAGCCGCGACAGCTTGGCGCAGATAGGCCTCCATGAAATCGTCCAGCTCCCCGTCCAGGACCCGCTCCACCTGGCTGGTCTCGTAGTCGGTGCGATGGTCCTTGACCAACTGATAGGGATGCAACACGTAGGAGCGGATCTGGTTGCCCCACTCGGCGCTGACGTGTTCGCCCTTGAGGGCGGCGATCTCCGCCCGGCGCTTCTGCTCCTCCAGCTCCGCCAGCCGGGCCTTCAGGATCTTGAGGGCGGTCTCTTTGTTCTGGGTCTGGCTGCGCTCGTTCTGGCAGGAGACCACGATCCCCGTCGGGATGTGCCGGATGCGGACGGCCGTCTCGTTCTTCTGCATATGCTGGCCGCCCGCCGTGGAGGCCCGGAAGGTCTCGATGATGATGTCCTCCGGCCGGATGACGATCTCCGGGCTCTCCCCGATGTCCGGCCAGACCTCGACCAGGGCGAAGGACGTGTGGCGGCGGCGGGCGGCGTCGAAGGGGGAGATGCGCACCAGGCGGTGCACCCCTTTCTCCGCCTTCAGGTAGCCGTAGGCGTAGGGGCCTTTCACCAGCACCGTGGCGCTCTTGATCCCCGCCTCCTCGCCGTCCACCTTGTCCAGTAACTCGGCCTCCCAGCCCCGGCGCTCCGCCCAACGCAGATACATGCGCAACAGCATCTCCGCCCAGTCCTGGGCGTCGGTGCCGCCAGCCCCCGCGTGGATGGCCAGGATGGCATCGTGGCGGTCGTAGGGGCCGGACATCCAGACCTCGAACTGGCGGCGGCGCACCGTCTCCTCCAGGGCTTCGATCTCGCGGGCCAGCTCAGCCATCAGCGCCTCATCGCCCTCGCCCTCCGCCAGCTCCAGCAGCTCCCGGACCTCCTGAGCCCGTTGGTGTAGATGGAGCCAGTTGCGGACCTCCTCCTTCAGGCGGCCTAATCGCCTCAGCACCTCCTGCGCCTGGGCCGGCTGTTCCCAAAAATCCGGCCGGGCGGCCTCCTCCTCCAAACGCTGGATCTCCGCCTGCTTCTCCGGGATGTCAAAGACGGTCCAGAAGATCTTCCAGGGTCAGCGTCAACCCTTCCAGTCGCTCTCGCAGCTCCGTCGACATCGTCTCCCTCCCTTTCTGTGGATCTCCACCCGGCCGCCTGGCAAGGGCGGCCTTCCCCTGCTTGCTGACAAGGTTAGGGGGCGGATTTCCCCTCGATGAAGCGCGCGATGGCCTGCATGAAGGCCTTCAGGTCCCGGATCGCCGGGAGAAGCAGCGCGCGAACCTGGGCGTGATCGATGTCCCAATACAGGTGGACCAGCCGGTTCCGCCACCGGGCCATCTGCGCCATGGCTTCCGCCAGCGCCTCCGGCAGGAAACCCGCCTGCCCCAGGACCCGAAAGACCTCCGCATCGCTCTGAGGGCGCCCCAATCCCATGTAGGCGACAATGTGATGCCCGATGTCCAGCGCCGCTTCGATGGCCAACTGGAGAAAGCGCTCCGCGCTGCCGTAGCGATACGGATCCCCGCAGAAGCCCGAGCGATCCAAGGCGGCCAGCGGCTCCAGCAGCGCGAGGAACTCTTCCAGCCGAGCCATGCGATCTATCAACAAATCTCGATCGATCACCGGGCTTTCCCCCTTCCAGCGCTTCAGGGAGGTCCGGTTCAGGAGCTCCCGAAAGGGGCCCTCGTCCAGATAGGCTCGCATCGCCCGGGCTTCCCAATCCGCGCAGCGGCCGGGGTCCCGGCAGAACAGGAGCTCCCGCTCCTTTAGAAGGGCGAACCGGCGGGCCGGCGGCAGCCTGTTCAGCAAGATCAGGTCGATCTCATGGCCCGGAAGGGCCTCCTCCAACCGGGCCTGGAGATGATCCAGGAGCTCCGGGAACCGCGCGGGGGGCACATCCGGATCCACCCAGAGGGCGATGTCCACGTCGCTCAGGGCATCCGCCCGGCCGGCGGCCCAGGAGCCAACCCAATAAGCCCCGATCACCTCCGGGATGTCCACCGCCCGGATCATGGCATCCCGGGAGGGTGCCGGGATCTCGATTTCAGGCAGGCGACCCCGTCGCATCCTCAAACAGCTCCTCTACAAAGGCGTCCGCATCGAAGGGCAGCAGATCCTCCAGCCCCTCTCCCACCCCCACAAACCGCACCGGCAGGCCCAGCTCTCGGGCAATGGCGAAGACCGCGCCCCCCTTCGCCGTGCCGTCCAGCTTGGTGAGGATCAGACCGGTGACGCCCACGGCTTGATGGAACTCCCGGGCCTGCGGGAGGGCGTTCTGCCCGGTGGTGGCATCCAGCACCAGCCAGACCTCGTGGGGTGCGCCCGGGACCGCTTTCGCGGCGACCCGGCGGACCTTCTGGAGCTCCTGCATCAGGTTGTATTTGGTGTGCAGCCGGCCGGCGGTGTCCGCCAGGACCAGGTCGTAGCCCCGGGCGCGGGCGGCCTGCAGGGCGTCGAAGAGCACCGCGCCGGGATCAGCGCCGGGCTGCCCCCCGATGCAGGGCACGCCGGCCCGATCCGCCCAGATCTCCAGCTGTTCTCCCGCCGCAGCCCGGAAGGTGTCTGCTGCTGCCAGCAGCACCCGTCGGCCCTGCTGCCGGAAGCGGTGGGCCAGCTTCGCCACGGTGGTGGTCTTCCCCGAGCCATTCACCCCGACCACCAGCACCACCTCCAGGGGATCCCGCCCCAGGTTCAACGGCGGGGGATCTTTGAGCAGGGCGCGCAGCTCCGCTTTCAACATCGCCCGCAGGTCCTCCGCCCGGGTGACCCCCTCCCGGCGGACCCGCTCTCGCAGGCGATCCAGGAGCTCTTGAGCGACCCGGACGCCCACATCGGCCTGGATGAGGGCCGCCTCCAGCTCCTCCCAGAGCGCCGGCGTGATCTCGGTCGCCCCCAACAGCTGCGCGATCCGTCCGAAGGCGGCCTGGCGGGTTCGCGCCAGGCCTTCCCGCAGGGCTTGCAGCATGCTCCGCATCGATGCGTCCGCTCCTCCTGCCTGTACGATCCTCCTTCTCGAATTATATCGAAGGCCCGCCGATCCATCTATGCGGTCTCCGAAGGCGAACGGCAATATAAAATGGGAATCCCTGATGATCTTCCGGATCACGATGGGGAACGCCCGGGATGAGCGCCATGCGACGAGGGATTTCACGTGATTCTTGGGCCCGATGGATGATCTGGAACCTCGTAGCAGCCTGCGGGGTGGGGATCCTGGCCCTGTGGGGGATCGAGCGGATCTGGCCGCTGCCGCCCCTGCCCACCCCTCTCCCCACGGCCACCCCGATCCCCACCGCGACGCCCCGCCCCCCGCTGATGTATACCGTCCAGCCTGGGGATACCCTGATCGGGATCGCGGCGCGCTATGGGGTGTCCCTGGAGAGCCTGTTGCGGGCCAACGGCCTGAGCCCGGAGGCGGTCATCTATCCGGGGCAGGTGCTGCGGATCCCGGGGGAGCTCCCGGCGGCGCCGCCCCCCATCCCTTCTCCGACTCCGCTGCCATCCCCAGCGTCGGCCGCTGATGGGATCCGCCTGCGGGTTCTGGAGATCCGCGGGGTCGGGGATGTGGAGCAGGAGACCCTCGTGCTGGCGAACGAGGGAGCGACCCTCAGCCTGGCTGGCTGGCGGCTGCGGGATACGGATGGGAACCTCTTCGTCTTCCCGGCCCTCACCCTATGGACCGGCAGCCGGGTGGCGGTGCACACCCGCGCCGGGGAGAACACGGCCACGGATCTTTACTGGGGACGCGACGGGGCGGTGTGGCAACCCAGCGAACGAGGCGTTCTGGAGGACCCGGAGGGGACCGTGGTGCTGGAGTTCCGGGTCCCATAACCTCGCCCTCGGGATCGACAGCCGAGCTTACATCACCCGCCAGCACGCCACCCAGTGCTCCTGCTGCGGCGTTCCCACGTTGATCAAGGGCGGCTCCTCCCGGGCGCAGTGCGCCATCGCGACCGGGCAACGGGGATGGAAGCGGCATCCGGCGGGCGGGTTGAGCGGGCTGGGGACATCCCCCTTCAGCAGGATGCGCTCCCGCTTGAGGGTGGGATCTGGAATAGGAACGGCGGAGAGCAAAGCTTGCGTGTAAGGATGGAGCGGATTGCGATACAGCTCCTCCCGAGAGGTCAGCTCCACGATCTTCCCCAGATACATCACTGCGACGCGATCGCTGACGTGCTCAATGACGCTCAGGTTGTGGGCGATGAACAGATAGGTGAGATGGAACTCCTCCTGGAGCTCTTTCAGGAGGTTAATGATCTGGGCCTGGATGGAGACGTCCAGGGCGGAGATCGGCTCATCGCAGACGATGAACTTGGGGCGCAGGGCCAGAGCCCGGGCGATGACGATGCGCTGGCGTTGGCCTCCTGAGAACTCGTGAGGATAGCGGCGGGCGTGGTAATCCTCTAGGCCCACCTTGCGGAGGAGATCGATCACCATCTCCATGCGCTCTTTCGGTGTTCCGATCCCGTGGACGGCGAGCCCCTCGGCGATGCTCGCCCCCACCGGCATACGGGGATCCAGGGAGGAGTAAGGATCTTGGAAGATGATCTGCATGTCCCGTCGCAGGGCTTTCAGTTCGGATTTGGTGAGAGCGAAGATGTTCCTTCCCTCGAAATAGACTTCCCCGGCCGTGGGCTCGATCAGACGGAGGATCGTGCGTCCGACGGTGGTTTTCCCGCAACCGGATTCCCCGACCAGCCCCAGGGTTTCGCCGCGGCGGATGTTGAAGCTCACCCCATCCACGGCTTTCACCCAGGCCACTACGCGTTGCAGCAATCCCCGACGCACCGGGAAATATTTCTTAAGATCCCGAACCACCACCAGATCCTGATCCGCCGAGATTGTCGTGCGAGGCTGAACTTGCGTCTGCGCGATGGTCATCCGTCATCCTCCCTGTTCCGGAGATCCTTTTCGAACGTGCCGGCCGGGGGTGCTATCCGTAAAGCCAGCAACGGACCTGATGTCCGGGCTCCGTATGAAAGAGCGGGGGGATCTGCTCCAGGCAGACGTTCCCGAGCTGGGCCTGGTTCTCCACGCGGGCGCGGCAACGGGGCGCGAAACGGCAGCCCGGCGGGAGATCGATCAGGTTGGGCACCGTCCCGGGGATGGTGTCCAGGCGGGGTTTCACCACCCCCATCACCGGGATGGATCCCAGGAGCCCCCGGGTATAGGGATGCTGCGGGTTGGAGAAGATGGTGTGCACATCGGCTTCCTCGATGATCTGGCCCGCATACATCACCGCGACCCGATCGCACATCTCCGCCACGATGCCCATATCGTGCGTGATGAGGATGATGGCGGTGTGCATGCGGCGCTGGAGCTCCCGCATCAGATCCAGGATCTGGGCCTGGATGGTCACATCCAGAGCGGTGGTGGGCTCGTCGGCGATCAGCAGCTCCGGGCCCAGGGCCAGGGCCATGGCGATCATCACCCGCTGGGCCATGCCCCCGGAGAGCTCGTGAGGATAGGAGTGGGCGCGTCGCTCCGGATCCGGGATGCCCACCATCTGCAGGAGCTCAATGGCGCGGCGCCAGCCCTCCGCCCGGCTCAATCCCTCGTGGACCTGAAAAACCTCCGCGATCTGGTCACCGATTTTAAAGACCGGGTTCAGACAGCTCACCGGCTGCTGGAAAATCATGGAGATCCGGCTGCCTCGCAGGCGGACCATCTCTGACTCGGGCAGCTTCAATAGGTCCATCCCATCAAAAAGCACCTCCCCGCCCAGGATGCGCCCGGGCGGGGTGATCAAACGCATGATCGAGAGGGAGGTCACGCTTTTCCCGCATCCAGATTCCCCGACCAGTCCCAGGATCTCCCCCCGCCGCACGTGGAAGCTCACCCCGTCCACCGCCTTCACCACGCCTTCTTCCGTGAAGAAATAGGTGCGCAGATCCCGAACCTCGAGCAACACCTCGCGGCTGTCACGGGAAACCAAAGCCATCTCCTCCTTCAGAGGATATCCTCCCCTCAACCGATCGCGAGCAGACATCCGGCCTTCCTCCCCGCAAGATCCTTATGCAGCCCTCCTATGAACCTCGACGAGCCTAACGCTTCAGACGCGGATCCAGGGCGTCCCGCAGGCCATCACCTACGAAGTTGAACGAAAGGGAGGTCAGGAAAATACAGAACCCGGGGACGATGGCCTTGAAGGGCTGGGTCCACATATCCGCCTGGGCGTTGTTGAGCATGTTGCCCCAGGTGGGCACCGGAGGCTGCACCCCAAAGCCCAGGAAGCTCAGGGCGGCCTCCAGGATGATCACGGTGCCCAGGCTGAGGGTGGCGCTGACGATGATGGGGGCCATGGCGTTGGGGATCATATGGCGCACCACAATCTGCAGGTCGGACATCCCGAGGGCGCGCGCGGCCTCCGTGAACATCTGCTCCCGCAGCGAGAGCACCACCCCTCGCACCAGACGCGCGGACCCCATCCAGCCGAAGACGCTGAGGACGATGATGATGATCACCACGCTGCTCCACTCCCGACTCAAGCCCGGGATGGTGATGTCGCTAAGGAGAGCGGAGACGGTCAGCAGGAGCGGGAGCAGCGGAAGGGTGAGCATGAAATCCACGATCCGCTGGATGAGGTTGTCAACCCAGCCCCCGAAATACCCGGAGATCGCCCCGATGAGGGCACCGGTGGTCTGGCTGATCAACGTGACCACAAATGCCACCGTCAGGGAGATACGGGCCGCGTGCATCAGCCGGGAAAGGACATCGCGGCCCAGCTCATCCGTCCCCAGCCAGTGGGCGGGGGACGGCCCCGCGTTCTTCAGGTTCAGGTTCTGCGCGTAGGGATCGTAAGGGGCGATCCACGGCGCCAACGCCGCGATGAGGATGAAACCCATCAGGATCGCGGCTCCGAAAAGGGCGACCCGGTGACGCCGGAACCGACGCCACACGATCTGGAGGTAACTTTCCTCCCGAACCGTCAGAAGGGCTTCCGCCCGCAGCTCTGCCGTCGCCATCTGTCCCCCTCACTCCAGCCGGATCCGCGGATCAACGATCGTATACAGGATGTCCGCCAACAGGTTGGCGAACACCACCAGCAGCGAGGTGATGAAGAGCAACGCCATCACCACCGGCCAGTCGTCCGCCTGAAGGGCGTCGTAATAGAGCCGCCCCATGCCCTTATAGTTGAATATCGTCTCCGTGATCACCGCCCCGCTGAAAATACCCGGGATCTCCAAAGTCAGGATGGTCACGATGGGGATGAGGGCGTTGCGCAACGCATGCTTCATGATCACCACCCGCTCGATCAACCCCTTCGCCCGAGCCGTGCGCACATAATCCTGACGGAGCACCTCCAGCATGGAAGAGCGGGTGTAGCGGCTCCAGCCGGCCATGTAGAGGAGGCTCAGGACCAGGGTGGGCAGGATCAGGTGCACGGCCCGATCCAGGGGGGAGCCGGGGGTCGCGCCCAGCACGTGGAGAAGACTCCCCGGCGGAGGCGGACGCAGGCTGAAGGTGTTCCCCGTGGGGAGATACGGCAGGCCCAGGACCTGATACCAGGGGGAGCGCGGGCCGCTGAAGAGGAAGATCATCATCAATCCGAACCAGAACACCGGCATCGCGGTCCCGAAGAAGGCGAAGGTCGTCGCCGCATAATCCAAGAGGGAATATTGCCGCACCGCTGAGTAAATGCCGATGGGGATGGCCACCAGAAGGGAGAGCAGCGTCGCGGAGGTCATCAGGAGGAGGGTGTTGGGAAGACGGAACCAGATCAGATCGATCACCCTCTGCCCTGCGGCCAGCCGCCAGGAGTCGCCGAAGTCGAAGCGGATCACCCCCCGGGTGCACTCTGTTGGGATCTGCCGGCAGCTGGTTCGCTGAAGATGGGAAAGCCCTACGTCATCCAGCCAGTCCTCCCCCAGAAGCCAGACGATATATCGCCAGTGCAACGGTCGGTGTAATCCCAGGAACTCCTCGATCCTCCGGATCTCCTCCGGGCTCAGACGGCTTTTCCGATCCGCTCCCAGATTGATCCCGCTCAACGGCCCTCCCGGGGCCAAGTTCATGATCGCGTAGATCGCCATCGATGAAAGGAGAATGACGATCATCATTTGGAACAGACGACGGATCAAATAGTTGACCATCGCCATCTCCCCTCGCCCAGCTTGGTGAAAACCGCACAACGCCCACCGACCCCATAGGCTGCACCTGAAGCCGGATCACCCTTGTTCTTCCGGGCTGCGAGGCCGAATCGAACAGCCCCTGTTATTGTAACAAGCCATGTTTTTCTAACACAAGTTTACAAGTGGCTCCCTGCTCGATCGGACGACGAGGAGCTCCCGGATCAGCGGGGGACCGCGGTCCGTCGCTCCAGAAGGCGAACGAGCATAGAGAGCAGCAGGGTCATCGCCAGGTAGAGCAGGGCCACCGTGTTGTATACCTCGAAATACCGGAAGGTCCCCGCCGCCCGCTGGCGTCCCACATACATCAGCTCCGGCACGGCGATCACGGAGGCCAGGGCCGTGTCTTTCAGCATGGCGATGAAGTCGTTGCCCAGGGGAGGTAACACGTTCCGGATCGCCTGGGGGAGGATGACCAGGCGCATGGCCTGCCAGTAGGTCATCCCCAGGCTGCGGGCCGCCTCCATCTGGCCCCGGGGGATGGACTCGATGCCCGCCCGATACACCTCCGCCAGGTAGGCCCCGTAGCCGATGGCCAGGCCGGTCACCGCCCGGCCCATCTCGCTGCGGATCAGGCGGCCGAGCTCAGCCAGCGGGGCCAGCCCCCACGCTTGGCCGGCCTGGATCAGGGCATCCCCCATCGGTGGGGCGGCCACAAAGGCTACATAAAACAGCACCACCAGGAGCGGAACCCCGCGGATGAACTCCACGTAGAGCGTGGACAGGTTATAGAACACCACGTTCCGGGAGACCCGGCCCAGGCCGGCGATCAGCCCGAGGATCAGGGCGATGGCATAGGCGATCACCGTCAGCTGAAGGGTGACCGGGATGCCCCGGACCAGGAAGCGGACCGTCGCCTGATAATCCGGGGAGTTCAGGATCGCCACCCCGGTCCACAACCCGAACGTCCCCAGCATCACCGCCCACCAGGGCCACGTCCGCCAGTCCAGGCCGGATCGCCGCGGCGGCCGCGGGGAGGGAAGCGGAGCCTGTCGTTCGATGGAAACCGCCATCGCCGTCACTCCTTCCACCATCCGGGATGCCGGAGTTCATCCTCACCCATCTCGCAACGATTCCGCGCGATACCAATGGAGAGCCTTCGATGGGCACTGCCGATCTCTGAAAAAGGATGGGCCGCGAGAAGTTCCCGCGACCCATCCGAACGAAAGCTTCCATCTTCTTCGAAGATCATCCTACTGGCCCGGCTTGTATTCCTTGAACCACTTTTGATACAGCCGGTCCAGCGTGCCGTTCTCCTTCAGGACCTTCAGGGCGGCGTTGAAGGGAGCGACCAGATCGCTGCCCTTGGGGAAGCAGAGCCCGAGGTCCTCGCTGGTGAAGGGCTCCCCGGCGATCTTCAGCTTGCCCGGGTTCTGGGCCATGAAGCCATCGGCCGCCGGGCTGTCGATCACCACCGCGTCCACATCCTTGGCCAGGAGCGCCCGCACCGCCAGGTCGAAGGTGTCGTAGCGCTTGAGCTGCTTGGCCTCGTCGGCCACCAGAGTCTTGGCCGTCTCCTCGTTGGTGGTCCCGATCTGGACCCCCACGATCTTATCCTTGAGGTCGTCCTTGCTCTTGATCCGCTCCTCATCGGCCCGGACCAGCACCACCTGGCCGTAACGGAGGTAGGAATCGGAGAAGTCGAACTTCTGCTTGCGCTCCTCGGTGATAGTGATGCCGGAGGCGGCCAGGTCGAACTGCTTCTGCTCCAGGCCGGCGAAGATCCCCTCCCAGGCGGTGGAGATGATCTTCGGCTTGCAGTTGAGCAGCTTGCAGATCTCGTTGACCAGATCGACGTCGAAGCCCACGATCTCGTTGGTCTTGGGGTCGACGAACTCAAAAGGCGGGTAAGTGGTGTCGCTAGCGATCTTCAGCTCCCGCCCCCCCAGGTCGGGCAATTGCCCTCCGGCCCCGGGGGCCGGGGTCGGCGTGGCGGCTGGCTGACACGCAACCGCCAGCAACGCAGCGATCAGGATCCCCCACAGCAGGCGCCTCATGGTCTCCTCCTTCAGGATTTGGGCTTTCCGGGCAGCCGCCGCGGAAGCTGGGGCGAGGATCCGACCTCAGTGCATCCCCAGGTAAGCAGCCTGGACCAGTGGGTTCTCCGCCAGCTCCCGGGCCGTCCCCTCCAGGACGATCCGTCCGGTCTCCAGCACATAGCCACGGTGGGCCACCTGCAGGGCCATGTGGGCATTCTGCTCCACCAAGAGGATCGTTGTGCCCTGCCAGTTCAGTTGCCGGATGACCTCGAAGATGCTCTCCACCAGCACCGGCGCCAAGCCCATAGAGGGCTCATCCAGGAGCAGGATGCGGGGGCTCATCATCAGCGCCCGGGCGATAGCCAGCATCTGCTGCTCACCCCCAGAGAGGGTCCCCCCTTTTTGATGAAGCCGCTCCTTCAGACGGGGAAAGATGCTGAACACGAACTCCATCCGCCGGGCGATTTCCTGGCGGTCCTTCACCGTGTAGGCGCCCATCTCCAGGTTCTCCCACACCGTGAGCTGGGGGAAGATCCGCCGCCCCTCGGGGACGTGGCCGACGCCCCGGGCGACGATCTCGTGGGGAGGTAGATGGGTGATGTCCTCCCCGTTGAGGAGCACCTGGCCGTGACGCGCCCGGACCAGGCCGGAGATGGTGCGCAGCGTGGTGCTTTTTCCGGCGCCGTTGGCTCCGATAAGGGTGACGATCTCCCCCGGCTCCACCTTAAACGAAATGCCCTTGAGGGCATGGATATGTCCATAATAGGTATGGACATCCCTCAGCTCCAGAACGGCCATCGCTCCGCTCCCGAACCACCCGAGTTTTTCCTCCGAAGGCCCTCCCCTTTCATCCGGCGACCGCTCCCATCGCCACACCCCGCCCCAGGTAGGCCTCGATCACCCGCGGGTTCCGGCGGACCTCCTCCGGGGCTCCCTCGGCGATCTTCTCCCCGTAGTCCAGGACGGTAACCCGTTCGGAGATCCCCATCACCACCCGCATCTGGTGCTCGATCAGGATGACCGTGATGCCCAGCTCATCCCGGAGGCGCCGGATCAGGCGCGTGGTCTCCGCCGTCTCCTGGGGGTTCATCCCGGCCGTCGGCTCATCCAGGAGGATCAGCTTGGGACGGGCGGCCAGGGCTCGGGCCAGCTCCACTTTGCGCTGCTCCCCATACGGCAGGTTCTTGGCCAGCTCATCGGGGGAGGCCCGAAGCCCGACGAACCGGATCAGCCGCAACGCTTCCTCCCGCAGCTGCCGCTCCTCCTCCCGAAAGCGAGGCGTCTGAAAGAGGATATCCACAGGGTTCGCCCGGAAACGCGTGTGCATCCCGACCAGGATGTTCTCCATCACCGTCATGTTGCCGAAGAGACGGATGTTCTGGAAGGTCCGGGCGATGCCCCTTGCGGTGATCTGATCCGGCCGGAGCCCCACGAGGGAGCGGCCTTCGAAGAGGATCTCCCCTTCATCCGGCTTGTAGATCCCGGTGATGAGGTTGAAGAGCGTCGTCTTCCCGGCCCCGTTGGGCCCGATGATGCTGACGATGCGACCGGGCTCCAGGGTGAAATCGACCCGGTTCACGGCCACCAGGCCCCCGAAGCGCTTGGTGACTTTCTTCAATTCCAGCAGGTAGGCCATCCGGATGCCTCCCGGAACTCGTGTTCCATCACCGTGAGCCGTTCCGACACCGCCCTTCCCGGCCCCGTTTGGCCGGAGGTCAATCCCGTGCGGGCTTGACCTCCGGCGCGGGCACCACCGGCGGGAGCTCCTCCTCCACAGGCAGGCGCTCCAGCTCCTCCTCCCGTCCCATGGCTTCGGCCAGCTCCAGTCGATGGCGCCGCTCGGGGATCAAGCCCTGGGGGCGCAGGATCATCATCAGGATGAGCAGGATCCCGAAGACCAGGCGCTCATACTTGGCCGGCTCCAGCTGGGTCGGCCACTGGCTGAGGGGGAAATTGATCAGCGGGATCACCACCCCAGCCTGGCGCAGCTTGTTCAGCATCAACGAGAGGCCCTTCAGGATCTGGAGGTTGAGGATGGTCACCACCGTGGCCCCCACAATGGCGCCGGGGATGCTCCCCATGCCGCCCACGATCACCATCACCAGCACCCCGATGGATTCCATAAACGTGAAACTCTCGGGGTTGATGAAATACTGCTTAGCGGCGAAGATCATCCCCATGGCGCCGGCGAAGGAAGCCCCGGTGGCGAAAGCGGCCAGCTTCATCCGCACGAGAGGGATCCCCATGGCCTGGGCGGCCAGCTCATCCTCCCGGATCGCCGTCCACGCCCGCCCCACCCAGGAGTTCTCCAGACGCCGGGCCATCCAGATCGCAAACCCGATCACCAGCAGGACCAGGAAGTAGAAATAAAGCGCATAAAGGGTGGGGTCCTCCAGGCGGATCCCCAGGGCGTGCAACCACGGCTTGAAGAACAGGGGCGGCCGTTGCACCGGGCGGATCCCCTGCGGGCCGTTGGTCAGGTTGATCGGCTTGTCCAGGTTGTTCACGATGACGCGGATCACCTCGCCGAAGGCGAGCGTGACGATGGCGAGGTAGTCTCCTCGCAGCCGCAGCACCGGCAGTCCCAGGAGGATCCCGGTGAGGGCCGCCACCCCCACCGCCAGGAAGAGGAAGAGGAAGAACCATTCCGGCTCCAGGGGAAAGCGGTTGGTCCCGAAGGCGATGTTGGCCTGCGGGGAGCCGAAGATGGCCCACAGATACGCGCCAACAGCATAAAAGGCCACATACCCCAGGTCCAGCAGCCCGGCGAAGCCCACCACGATGTTCAGCCCCAGGGCCATCGCCGCGAAGATCCCCACCTGGGTGGCGACCTCCAGCAGGAACGTGTTCCGGATCCCCAGAAGAGGGAGGAGGACCAGCAGGATGGCCAAACCCAGGAAGGCCCTCAGCGCTCCGGACAGGGGAGCGTAGTAGATCACCAGTAAGGAGCCCAGGAAGGCCGCGAAGGCCAGGGCGGAGACCAGAGGAAACCAGACCGCATCCCGCAGCCCCGGCTGGCTCAACCAGTTCATCAACAGAATGGCGGCGACGATGTAGCCCAGCACTCCAACGAGATAGATCGAACGCCCGTTTCGGATCTGGGCGATCCACTCCACGGCCTTGGTGCGGATCATCCTGCACCTCTTCGCCTCAGGAATGCCTCGCTACGCCTTCTGACCCACTTGCTCGCCGAGCAGGCCCGTCGGGCGGAACATCAGGATCAGGATCAGGATCAGGAAGGCGAAGATGTCCTTATATTCCGCCCCGAAGGCCCCGCCGGTAAACTGAGAGAGATAGGCCCCTGCGAAGCCCTCCAGGACCCCCAGGACGATCCCGCCGAGCATGGCCCCGGTGATGTTGCCGATGCCGCCCAGGACCGCCGCGGTGAAGGCCTTGATCCCCGGGATGAAGCCCACGTAGGGGTCGATGCGGCCCACCCGGATCCCATACAGCACGCCGGTGGCCCCGCCCAAGGCACCACCGATCAGGAAGGTCAGCATGATAATCCGATCGACGTCCACCCCCATCAGCGCCGCCGTGGGTCGATCTTGGGCCACCGCCCGGATCGCCCGGCCCAGCCGGGTCGCGTTCACCACGAAGTTCAAACCGGTGAGCATCAATAAAGAGGCGATGATAATAAAGACCACCTTCGCCTGGATCTGCATCTGGACCGGCTGGCCGGCCACCGTGAAGGCGGCGATGGGGATCTGCTGATTCAGGACGGGGAAGGAGGGATAATTTCGATAGAAAGCGTTGTTCAAGAGGCCCTCAAGGGCCCGGACGGCGTCCTGGAGGAAGAACGAGACCCCGATCGCGGAGATCAGGGGCACCAGGCGAGGCGCCCCCCGCAGCGGCCGGTAGGCGATCCGCTCGATGGCCACCGCCAGCAGCCCGCTGCCGACCATCCCGGCGGCCACCGCCAGCAGGATCCCGGCCATGATCAGCATCAAGGGGGCCGTGGAGGGGATGGCCAGGGCGAGCATGAGCTCCACGCCGATGAACGCCCCGACCATGAAGATCTCACTGTGAGCGAAGTTGATGAACTGCAGCACCCCGTAGACCATCGTGTAGCCCAGGGCGATCATCGCGTAAAGGAAGCCGATGACCAGGCCGTCGATGGCCACCTGGGGCAATGTGCGGACGACAAACTGGAGAAGCGTCATCCCCCCGGTCACCGGGCGGTTGAAGAGGGCGGCGAGGAGGAGGATGATCGAGCCGATCACCAGAAGGCTGATCGCCACAAAGACGAAGAGCTGGATCAGCGGGACTACCAGGGCCTGATAAAGAAGGGATTCCGAGAGCTTCCCGCGCATTCCTCACAGATCCGCCATGGGATTTTGCTCCGCCCACCCCCTAACCGGGTGGGGAGGAAGGAGGCCCCTCCCCACCCGGCTCGGTTCCGCTTCGGCTTTTCACTGCACGCCGCACTTCGCCTTCAGCTCCGGCGTGAAGGGCGGCGGCGCCAGCTCCAGGGTCTTCACCAGCTCGTTCTTGCCCCAGTCCTCCGGATTGCCGGAGACCACCTTGATCACGAAGTATTTCGCCTTGACCGGGTCGCCCCGCTCGTCGAAGGTGATCACACCGGTGATCCCCTGGAAATCCTTGGTCGCCCGCACCTTCTCCGCCACCGCCTTGCGGCTCGGCTTCTGCCCACCGGCCTCCTGAATGGCCGCCTCGATGGCCTTCAGCACGATCGCCGTAGCATCGTAGGCCTGGGCCGAGAAGGGCTCGGGATCCTTGCCGAACTTCGCCTTGTAGTCCTCGATGAACTTCTTGGCCCCCTCGTAGACCGTCGGAGGCGCGGCCACGCTCGTGTAATACATCCCCACCACCGCTTCTCCGGCGATCTTCGCCAGCTCCGAGGAGTCCATCCCGTCCGGCCCCAGGAAAATGGCCTTCACGCCCTTCTCCCGGGCCTGCTTGAAGAAGACCCCCGCCTGATCGTAGATGCCGCCGAAGTAGATCAGCTCGGGGTTCACCGCCTGGATGGCTGTGATCAGCGGATCGAAGTTCGCCTTCTCCTCCGTCCCCTCGAAGCCCAGGACCTGGCCGCCCAGCTCCTCAAAGCGCTTCTTGAAGAACTCGGCCACGCCCTGGCCATAGGTCGTCTTGTCGTGGATCACGAAGGCGGTCTTGACCTTGAGCTCGTTGAAGGCGAACTCTGCACCCACCGCCCCCTGCACGTCGTCGCGGCCGCAGACCCGGTTCACCACCAGATACCCGCGGTCGGTGATGCAGGGGTTGGTGTTGGCCGGGGAGACCATGACCAGGTCGTAATCTTTATAGGTCTCCGAGGAGGGGATGGCCACGCCGGAGTTGAGGTGCCCGATCACCGCCAGGATGTCGGGGTCGTTGACCAGCTGCTTGGCGTTGGCCACGCCCACGTCGGGCTTGGCCTGGTCGTCGAAGGGCACCAGCTCCACCTTGAAGCCCAGGGCCTCAATGGGGCCTTTGAGCTGCTCGATGGCCAGCTGGGCCCCGTTCTTGATCCCCTCCCCCAGGGCCGCCTGGCCGCCCGAGAGCGGGCTCTGGGTGGCGATCTTGATGGTGCCCTTCACCGCTGGCGTCGGCGTCGCCGCCGGAGCAGCGGGTGTCGGGCTCGCCGCCGGAGCGACAGGGGCCTGGGTTGGGGTGGGCGTCGCCGCGGGAGCGCAGGCGGCGAGCAGCAGGCTGAACACCGTCAGCGCCATCAGGATCCTGGAAAACTTCATGGCCTCCTCCTTTTAGCGGGATTCACGGAAGGGAAAACTTTACAGGCAGAAAACACCCGGGACGACCGGGCTCCGCCCGACCGGAAAAAGGAGGATCCATCGCGGTCTCGCGCCGCCGCTGGCACCTCCTTTCCGCAAAGGACGGCTTGTTTGCAATTTTAGAAGCCCCCGTGCGATCTGTCAAGGCCACCCCGGACCCCCCTCGTTCTCCTACCCATCCGCAAAGTGGAACCTCCAAGTATCTTTTTGAGGCACAAAAGTTTGAGAAAACTCACAAGATCGCCCGAAGGAATGATCATCGTAGGGATCACCGAGTGGAGGGCGCTGTCGAGGAGGGGGATGGCTCCTCTAAGGCTTGGATCTCCTCCTCCGGGATGCCCAGGGCGCGCAGCTCCTCCTGCAGGTCAAATTTAAACCGCTGGAGCCAGTAGATAGGGACCTTCAGGTTGTAAAGAAAGATTTGCTCGTTGAGCTCGGCGATGCGTCGGGCGAAGGCCCGCAGGGCCCGTTCCCACTCCGCCTCAATCCACTCCCGCTCCCGTCGGCTCCGCGGGTCGGATTTCCCCGCCAGGGCCTGCAGGGCCTCCTGACGCCACTGGAGGGTCCGCCGCAGATCCTGCCGGGCCTGTTCGATCCCCCGCCGGATGGCCAAATCCGCCTCGATCCACTCCGGCCGGGCATCGTTCTGCCGGAGAAGATGATAGGCGATGGCAAGCCCAGGCTCCAGGTAGGGGTTCTCCTCCAGCTGCAGCGGCCGCCCCTTGCCCGGGAGGTGATCGAACTCCCCCCGGCGCATCGCCTCCAGGATCTTCTGCTCCACCCACTCGCCCCAGTTCACCATCACGGGCCTCGCCGGTTGAGCTGCTTCCTTTCACCGGAGCCGCATTTCACTGGAGTGCCCGGGGAACACCTTGGCCTGCGGGTTAATGTAGGTGGCTGCGTAGTTCACCGCCGTGGCCGCCTGGGCGAAGCCGATCACGATGAGGTTCAGCGGCTCCACCCCTTCCGGCGCCGTGATGTCCCCCGCGGCGTAGACGCCGGGCAGGTTGGTCTCCATGCGGGCGTTCACTTTGATGTAGCGGCTCCCCACCGTCTCCAGCCCCCAGCCCTTGATCGGCCCCAGGTCCGCCTTGAACCCCAGGCTCATGATCACCGCGTCCACCGGGATCACCGTCTCCTCCCCGGTGCGGTTATCAAAGATCACCGCCTCCCGGATCCAGCCGTCCGGCCCGGGATGGAGGGCTTTCAACTCATGGAAGAGCCGGACCTCCACGCCGGAGCGCATAAGCTCGGCCACGCTGCCCGGGTGAGCACGGAACTGGTCACGGCGATGGATCAGGGTGATGTGGGCGGCGAAGTCCTTGAGGTTGAGGGCCCAGTCCACCGCTGTGTCGCCACCTCCCACGATCAGCAGCCGCTTGTTGCGGAAGGGCCGGCGCTCGGTCACCACGTAATATAGCCCCCGCCCCTCATACTGGTCGATCTCGGGCTTGCCGATCCGATTGGGCTGGAAGGCCCCGATGCCCGCGGCGATCAGCACCGTCCGGGCCCGATGGATGCCCCGATCGGTCTCCACGGCCCAGAGGGCATCCTCCCGTCGCAACCCCACGGCGCGCTCCCCCAGGCAGAAGATGGGATTGAACATGGAAGCCTGTTCCACCAGCAAGCGCACCAGATCCTTGGCCAGGATCTTGGGATGGCCCGGCACATCATAGATGAATTTTTCGGGATACAGCACGGCCAGCTGGCCCCCGGGCTGGGGCAGGGCGTCGATGACCTTGACGCTGAGGCCGCGAAGCCCGGCGTAGAAAGCCCCGAACAGACCGGTCGGCCCCGCGCCGATGATGACCAAATCCACCGGGCCCGCGTCTTCACGCACTGGAGCCTCCGACATCTCCGCCTCCTTCGGTCCGGATGTTTCGTCGCCTCCCATTATAATTTGGGAGAAAGGAGAAATCCCTTCCCGAAGCAGCGTCCCGCCGAGGCCCAGGCGAAGCCCTCCATCCACCCTGCCCGGGGCCCGGCAGGAGCCCCACGCCCCGGGTATAATCGAGGTATCTTAAGCCGGGGAGTCCCGGCGATCTCAGGGAGGTCCGTTCCGATGGCGATCGCACGTCCCAGAACGCGCGTCCCCCTGTGGGGATGGATCGTCGGGCTGGTCGGCCTGGCCCTGCTGGCCCTAGCCGGCGTCGGCCTGGCGGCCCGCTCCGCCGGCGCGGCTTGCCAAACGGCCACCGCCGCTCAGCCCCTCCAGCTGCCTACCTTCCGGATGGCCCCGGTCGATCCATCGCAGACCCTCCGGGCCGCCGTCCAGCCTTTCGCGGAGCCGGATCACGCGCTCCGGGAGGCCCTGACCCGCCTGCCTCCGACGCTGAAACCCACAGGCCCCTATTACGCGGTGCGTTTCTGCGGCGAGCCCCCGCTTCCCCTTCGGGTCACCGTTTACATCCCGGAGGGAGTGGAGCCCTGGACGACGGCCGACGTATGGGGCTGGACCGGGGCGGAGTGGCTCTGGATCGGGGGCGAGCTGGAGGAGGCCTACGGCCTTCTGACCGGGGAGGCTCCCCGCCCGCCGCGCTATGTGATCGTCACCACCGCTCAGGTCCCGGTGCCGGCCTTCGGCGCCCTTCAGGAACCCGGGGTCTCCCCGGATCCCCGGGCGCTGGAGGTAGTGAGCGAGGTGAGCGTGGCGGGGATGACCCTGGGGCTGGGCGGCCGGCTGATGGGAGACGTCCAGGCCCTCCCGCCGCCAGACCCCCAGGGGCGCTTCGTCACCTGGCTGCTGGTCCGGAACTACCTTCCCGGCGGCGCGCCGAACGCCGCAGCCCTCTCCGCCCTGCTCGCCAGCCCCGCGGTCTATCAAGCCCATGCCCAAGAGATCGCCGGCGTGGTCCGGTCCCGTAATTACAACGGCGTCCTGATGGATTACCGGGGGCTCACTGCGGACCAGCAAGCGGCGTTCCTGGATTTCCTCGCCCATCTCCGAGAGGCCCTGCATGAACAGGGGAAGATCCTCGCGGTGATGGCTCCGCTCCCGCTGCCGGGGGAGAACGGCCGCTTCCACACCGGTGGTTACGACTGGAACCGGCTGGGCCGCCTGGCGGACGTCCTCTATGTGGAGGCCCCGGATGATCCCCACGCGTTCGTCCCCGGCGGGCTGGTGGAGCAGGGTCTGCGCTGGCTGATCGGCCGGGTGAACCGCTACCAGCTGCAGCTGGTAGGGCCCAGCCGGGGGATCGACCTGGGGCCTTCCGGGGCCCGATCCGTGGCTTTCGAGGAGGCCCTCGCCCATCTCGCCCGTCTGGAGAACACCGGTCCGCTGACCGTCACCCCGGGGATCACCCTCACCCTGGAGCCCGGGGCCACCGCCCGGGAGCTGGAGTTCCTGGCCGAAGCCGGGGTCTATCGCTACCTCTATGTGGACCCGGAGGGCCAGCCGCACACCGTCTGGATGCCCACCATCGGCCTGCTGGACCGCCAGCTGGCCCTGGTCCGGACTTATCGGCTGCGCGGGCTGACGTTGCGGGGCCTGCTGGAGGGCGGGACAGCGCCCGGGACGGTGGAGGCGATGCAGGCCTACCGCCAGCGCGGGGAGGTGCCGCCTCCGCCGACCCTGGAGTGGGTGTGGCGGATCACCGGGCCGGATGGTCGGATTGTGGCGGAGATCCCGCGCCCTCTGGCTGACGGTCAGGCGCAATGGGCAGCGCCGGAATCCGCCGAGGGACCCTTCCATATCGCCTTGCTCCTGCGCACGAACGTCGGGGAGCAACCGCAGGGGGAGACCACGGGTGTCCTGGCCCGCGCCACCCCGACGCCCTCCCCGACGCCGACGCGCACCCCCGGGCCCACACGCACGCCTGGCCCCACGCCCACGCCGGGCCCCAGCCCGACACCGCGCCCCACGGCCACTCCGCGCCCGCGGCCCATCGGCGGAGGCTTTGAGCTGGGCGGCCACGTGGACAGCTTCGCCCGGCCGGATCTGATGCGCTACGCCGGCATGACCTGGGTCAAGCGGCAGGTCCGCTGGTCCCCGGGCCAGGATCCCTCCAGCGTCGCCGGGCTGATCCAGCAGGCCCACGCCTACGGCTTCAAGATCCTCCTGGGCATCGTGGGCCATCCCCAGGAGATGGGCGCGCCCAACCCCGGCTACTTCGACGCCTTCGCCCAGTTCCTGGGCGGAGTCGCCGCCCTGGGGGCGGACGGAATCGAGGTATGGAACGAGCAGAACATCGATCGGGAGTGGCCCACCGGCCATATCGATCCGGTCAGCTACACGGACATGTTGCGGCGGGCTTACAACGCCATCAAGAGCCGCAACCCCGGCACCCTGGTGATCAGCGGGGCGCCGGCTCCCACCGGTGCGGAAGGGGCCTTCGGCTCCCATCGGGTCTGGAACGACGATCGCTACGTGGCCGGGATGGCGGCGGCCGGCGCGGCGAGCTACGCCGATTGCATCGGCATCCACTACAACGAGGGGATCGTCCCGCCAGACTGGACCAGCGGGGATCCGCGGGACAACTACTACACCCGCTACTTCTGGGGCATGGTGAACACCTACTGGAACGCCTTCGGGGGCGCCCGCAAGCTGTGCTTCACCGAGCTGGGCTACCTCTCCGACGACGGCTATCCGCCGCTGGAGGCCGTGGCCCCGTCCTTCGCCTGGGCGAAGGACGTGACGGTCCAGCAGCAGGCGGAGTGGCTGGCCCGCGCCGCGCAGCTCTCGGCCCAGAGCGGCAAGGTGCGCCTGATGATCATCTGGAACGTGGACTTCAGGAACTACGGGGCGGATCCCATGGCCGGCTACGCCATCATCCGGCCGGATGGCTCCTGCCCGGCCTGCGAGACACTCCATCGGGTGATGGGGAGCCGGTAGGGCTGCTCATGGGGAAGGCCTCCCCGGTGCGGACGTGCATCCTTTGGATCGCGTGAGCCCGGCTCGACCTGGGCCGGGCTCACGAATTCCATCCTGGCTGAGGAGGTTCGAGACACCCTTGCGCGCTTCCACCCGTCGCAGGATCATCGGCCTTGCGGCCTTTCTGGTGGCCCTGGAGATGAGCATTCTAGGCTTCGCTCTCTGGAAGTCCTCCACCCCCCAAGGAGAGAGGGCCTCTCTTCCGTCCCCCTCCCCCTCTCCCACGAGCCCGAGTCCGGTCACGCCTTCGCCGCCCGCGCGCTCCCCCTTCCACATCGGCGTGCAGGTGCACGGCTACGTGGGGGATCCACGGGACACCCTGCGCGTGGTCCGTCAGGTGGGCTTCCCGTGGGTCAAGCAGCAGGTCCTCTGGTCGATGCACGAGCCGGAGCCCGGGCGTTACGATTGGGGCATCCTGGAGGGCTTCCTCATCGTGGCGGAGCGGGACGGGTTGAAGGTGGTCCTCAGCGTGGTGACCGCTCCGGAGTGGAGCCGACAGGAGGGTGGCATCCACGGTCCGCCGGATCGCCCGGAGGACCTGGCCCGCTTCCTGCAGACGCTCATCCGACGCCATCGAGGCCGGATCCACGCCATCGAGGTCTGGAACGAGCAGAACCTGCGTCGGGAGTGGCAGACCTCGCGGGGCCTGCGCCCGGAGGACTACGTGCGGCTGTTGCGGGTCGCCTACACAGCGGTCAAGGCGGAGGATCCCCGGATCCTGGTGATCAGTGGGGCCCTCTCGCCCACCGGGATCGACGATGGGGTCAACGCGGTCGACGATTTCCGCTACCTGAAGGGGATGGTGGACGCGGGTTTCCTGCCTTACGCAGACTGCGTGGGCGTTCACCACAACGGCTACAACATCGGGCCGGACGTCTGGGCGGAGGAAGCGCCTTCCCTGCCGGAGGCCCGCACCGCCCGCTTCCGGGGACCCTTCGACAACCCTCACCATAGCTGGAGCTTCAAGTCCACTCTGTGGGGGTATCGGGAGATCATCGGCAGCATGAAGCCGCTGTGCGTGACGGAGTTCGGATGGGCCTCCGCGGAGGAATATGGGGTTGTCCCCCCAGGCTTCGAGTTCGCCCTGGACAACTCCCTGGAGGAGCAGGCTCACTGGATCGTGGAGGCTTATGAGCACATGCGGGAATGGGGTTTCATCGAGATGGCGATCCTGTGGAACCTGGACTTCGCCCCCAAGGGGTTCGGGCCGGAGAAGGACGATAACGTCCTCTACAGCATCGTGGACACCCGGGGAGTCCCCCGCCCGGCCTTCAGCGCCCTGCAGGCCTACCTGGCAGCCCTCCGGCCCGAGCCGTGACGCCATCCTGAGAAGCCGTTTCAATCCCCCAAACCCCATCTTTGTAGGAGCGGCTTCAGCCGCCAACCTGCGGGATCGAAGAAGACGGGGTCGCGGGTGGAAGATCCCCCTTCGGAAATGATCACCGTTGCCATCCGGGACGTCCGTTCGGGACTAAAGCCTCTTTTACCGACCTGGAGGAACGGCTTCAGCCGCGACTCTGCAGGGTCGAGGAGACAGAAGTTCGGGGCGGAAGCTCCTCCTCCTCGCGCGTCCATTCAAGGGCAACCCTCCCATTCTCCCCAATCCTTCCCACAGGCGGATCAACGTTCCATCCCATTTTTTGTCCATTTGGGTTGGGAGTGTTAATATGCTCCCAGAGCCTGATGGTTCAAGATGATCCCTGGGGTTAGGATACAAGAGACCCCCTTATCTGAAAGGAGCATCCTCATCATGTCCGAGCAACAGTGGGACGAAATCCCCTCGGATCTGAACCCCCATCTCCCGATGGGAGCCCCTTCCGGCGGATCGACCTCCTCCGTGGATCCTTTGATTGAGCTGAACGCCTGGTTGGGCTTCGCTCGGGCCTGCGCCCATAGCGCTCGGGTCCAGGCCATCCTCCTCACCCTTCAAACCGATCTGCGCCTCCTGCTCGCCCATCGGAAGGACCCCGAGCGTTTCCCAGCCCTTTCAGAGGAGCGAGTCCATTGGCTGGAGGAGACCCGCGAGCAGATGGAGCAGGCGCTCCCTCCCGGATTTCAATCCCCGGAGCTCCCCGGTGAGACGGTGAGCGGTTCGATCCTGGACCTGGCCTCCGCCGTCGCCGGGCGGGCGCGGGACCATCAGAGGGTCGAGGGGATGGATGAAACGAAGACGGCCGCTCAGGGTTACCTGGACCGGCTTCCCGGGATGCTGTCGGCCCTGGCGCGGTATGAGGAGTTCCTCGCCGGCGCACCCCCCGCCTGAAGGCCTCTCGCACGCGCCGGAGCCCGGAAGCCGGTTCGCGAGCGACCGCATCGGCGAGCAGGGCGCCTCTCCGCTTCGGACGCCGCAGGGATCCGCCGTCTCGAACCTGTGAAGACAGGGCTCTGTTTCCGCGAGGGAAAACCTTCCCCTTCCATCGCTTTCGCCCTCCTGTTTCTTCAAAGCCGGAGCCGGCACGGACCCTTCCCCGAGTAAAATGGATCCCTGGATCCATGCCTTCAAGGAGGAAGCGCCGATGGAACCCCGTCCTCGCATCGCTGTTCTGGGCGGGACCGGCAAGGAGGGCTCGGGGCTCGCCCTCCGCTGGGCCCGCGCGGGCTTCCCGGTGGCCATCGGCTCCCGGGATCCCGAGCGGGCGCGTCAGGCGGTCGAGCGCCTGCGCGCCCATGTCCCTGACGCCGAGCTCTTCGGCCTCCCCAACGCCGAGGCCGCGGCGTGGGGAGAAGTAGTGGTCCTGGCCGTCCCTTACGCTGGGCACGCCGCCCTCCTGCAATCTCTTCGGGAAACCCTGCAAGGCAAGTTGGTTGTCGATGTGGTGGTCCCCCTCGACCCAGACAACCCCCGGCGCTACTTGCCCCCTCCGGACGGCTCGGCGACGGCGGAGGCCCAGCGCATCCTGGGTCCGGGCACGCCGGTGGTCGGCGCCTTCCACAACATTTCTCATCTGCATCTGCACGACCTGGAGGACACCCCGGATTGCGATGTGCTGGTGGTTGGGGAGGACCGGGCCGCGAAGGCCCGGGTGATCCAGCTGGCGGAGGCCATCGGGTTCGCAGCCTACGACGCCGGCCCCCTGCACAACGCGCCCATCGTGGAGGGCCTCACCGCCCTGCTCATCGGCCTGAACATCCGCTACAAAACCCGGGGAGCCGGGATCCGGATCACCGGCATCCCCCGCCGGGCGGGTAAGCAAGTCCCCTGAACTGCCGGAGGAGCGCGCAGACCGTGAAACCGATCACCCTCTTCCCTCTGGAAGGCATCCCCCTGGTCCGGCCCGGGGATGATCTGGTCGCCCTGCTGGCTGAAGCCCTGGCGCGACGGGGCGGACCCCGAACCGGGGATGTTCTGGTGGTGGCGCAGAAGATCGTGTCCAAGGCGGAGGGCCGCTTCGTCCGCCTCTCGGAGGTGACCCCTTCCCCCCGGGCGCTGGAGCTGGCGCAGATCACCGGCAAGGACCCGCGGCTGATCGAGGTCATCCTCTGGGACACCGCGGAGGTGCTGCGGGTGCGCCCCGGCCTGATCATCGTGGAGCACCGGCTGGGCTTCGTCTGCGCCAACGCCGGCGTGGATCGTTCCAACGTGGCTCCCGAGGGGGAGGAGATCGTGCTCCGCCTCCCGGAGGATCCGGATCGATCCGCCCGGCAGATCCGGGAAGGGCTGGCGCGGCGGTTTGGGGTGGAGGTCGGCGTGGTGATCGCCGACAGCCACGGACGGGCCCACCGCAAAGGCGTGATCGGCGTGGCCATCGGGGTGAGCGGCCTGCCGGCCCTGGAGGACTGGCGGGGCCGTCGGGACCTGTTCGGGTATGTGCTGCAGCACACGGAGGTGGCCCTGGGGGACTTGGTGGCCTCGGCGGCCACGCTGCTCCTGGGCCAGGCCGCCGAGGGCATCCCCGCCGTGCTGATCCGCGGGCTTTCCTTCCTCCCGCGGGAAAGCACCGCGCGGGAGCTGGTCCGGGCGCGCGCTTACGACCTGTTCCGCTGACCGGGAGGTCTGGATGCTGCTCTCCGGGATCCGGGTGCTGGATCTGACCCGTCTGCTGCCGGGGCCCTTCGCCACCCAGTGGCTGGTGGCCATGGGCGCGGAGGTCATCCGGGTGGAGCCTCCGGCCGGGGGGGACTGGCTCCGGGAGATGCCGCCGGTGGTGGAGGGCTTCGGGGCCTGGTTCGCCGCCGTCAATCGGGGCAAGAAGAGCGTGGCTCTCCAGCTGAAGCACCCCAAGGGGCGGGAGATCTTCCTCCGCCTCGTCGAATCGGCGGACGTCGTGGTGGAGGGATTCCGACCGGGGGTGATGGCCCGGCTGGGCCTGGCATCGGAGACCCTCCTCGAACGCCAGCCCCGCTTGATCTACGCCGCCCTCACGGGTTACGGGGCTGGCAGCCGCTGGCGGGAGCGGGCCGGTCACGATCTCAACTACCTGGCGCTGGCCGGCTTTCTGGGCCTGAACGGCCCCCGGGAAGGCCCGCTCATCCCTCCCCCGGCGCCGGTGGCGGACCTCGGGGGGGCGATGGCGCTGGTCATCGCCGTGCTGGCCGGGTTGCTGCATCGGGAGCGGACCGGCCAGGGCCTCATCCTGGACGCCTCGATGCTCGAGGTCGTTGTCTCCTGGATGCAACCCTTCTGGCGCGCGCATCAGGCCGGCGTCCGGGCAACCCGCGAGGGGATGCCGCTCAACGGGGCCTTTCCGTGCTATCGGGTTTACCCCACGGCGGATGGAGGGGCGATGGCCCTGGCAGCGCTGGAGCCGACGTTCTGGCGCGCCTTCTGCGAGGCCGTCGGCCGCCCGGAATGGATCCCCCGCGCCTTCGATCCAGCCCTCATCCCGGAGGTGGCGGCCCTCTTCCGGAGCCGGACCCGCGCGGAGTGGGAGGCGCTGCGGGCGGGGATCGAGGCCTGCTTAGAGCCGGTGCTGGAGCCGGATGAGGCGATCGAAGGGCTGTCAACGATCGCGCCCGCCTTCGCGACAGGCCTTCCTACGCTGCCGTTCGCTGTGAACGGGGAGCGCCTCTTCGCCGCAGGCCCGCCTCCCCGCCAGGGAGAGCACACCCGGGAGATCCTTCAGCGCCTCGGATACGAAGCGGCGGAGCTGGAGGAGCTGGCCCGTCAGGGGATCGTGGGGATCCCTGGCATGGATTAGGGGACCGCTCGCTTCCGCGCCTGAAGCCGGCCCAGGATCTCCTCCGGATGGTGGAAGGGTCCTTCGGCCCCGTGGACCTGGGCCGTCACCACCTGCAGGGGCGGGAGATTCTCCGGGTGCTCCTCCACATCCTGAAGGGGATAGAAATAAGGCAGAGCGTTCTTCAGGCGGGCAACCATGCGCTCGGCGGCGGGGCCGAGCAGATGACGCTCCCCCACGATGACGAACCATCCTTCCCCCAGATGGCCCAGGAAGAACGGGTCGCCGCTTTCGTGGTTCACCCCTGCCAGCACGAGCCCCACGGCCCGGATGGCATCGTCCCGGGCGATGAATCCATAGCGCTCCCCGAAGGCCTCCAGGCCGTCCAGACCGATCAGTATAGCCGCCCAGTCGGCGCGCCCCAGCTGCTCCCGCAGATGCTCCAGGATGAGGGGCCGGCCGGGCAGTCCGGTCAGGCCGTCGAAGGCAGGCTCCACCTGGGATCGGCGCAGGATGTTCTGGACCCGGGCCCGCAGCTCCTGCAGGCTGAACGGCTTGGGGATGTAATCGTAGGCTCCCAGCTCCAGGCCGGCTAACCGATCCTCGCGCTCCCGCTTCTCGGTGAGGAAGATCACCGGGATCTCCCGGGTTCTCCGGTGGGCCCGCAGCTGACGGAACACCTCAAAGCCGTCGATGTCCGGCAGGCGGATGTCCAGCACCACGAGATCGGGGAGGCGCTCCCGGGCCAGGGCGAGGGCCTCCTCTCCCGAGGCGGCGGTCAGGACCTCGTAGCCCTGCGCCTGAAAGTAGTTCCCCAGCAGGCCGGCGGTCTCCGGCTCGTCCTCCACGATCAGGAGCGTCGCCACCCGGGCCATTCCCTCCCTCCGGCGAAGCCACAGGCATCCGATTCTTTTCCCATCAACCGATGGGCTCCTTATAGATCGCGAAGGAGCAGGTGGGATCTCCCATGGCGATGCAGGAGATCTCCTCCACGCGAAACTCCTTGCCGCCGCTGACCCAGCGCAGCCCTTCCTGGAGCAGGCCGATGGCCGCGTAGCAGACCGGCCGGTCGGTTTTGCGGCCCCAGCACACCGGGCAGCGCTCGATCACGTAAATGAAGCGATCGGCCTCTTCGTAGACGTAGCTCTTCTGATCGCTGAACTGGGTGAAGATGCCGGCCATCGCCGGGAGGCCGATCTTCAGCTTCGCCTGGAGGGGGAGGACGCGGAAAGCGAGGTCGCTGACCCCAGCCAGGGCGCCGAAGCCCTGCAGGCCCCGGGCGAAGGAGGCGCGACCGCCCCGCAGGGCCAGCCCTCTGCCTCCCCGAGGCCCATACATCTCCTCCAGGGCCTGGTTGATGGCGGCGAAGTCGGCGAAGTCGAAGCCTCGCTCCAGGTTATCCGGCGGGTAGTTGTCGATCAGGTGGGGGAGACGGGCCAGGTGAAGAACGGCGTTCAGCCCGTTCTTCCCCATCACCTCCTCCAGCGCCTCCAGGAAAATGCGGGCGATCTTATTGGGGTAATAGAGGCCGCTTTTCTGCTGGCTCAAGGCGTCGCCTCCGTTCCCGAGGGATCAGTAGCGGGTTCAGGAAGCCAGGATGCGGGCCAGGTCCTCCGCAGCCCGCCGCATGTCCAGGAAGAGCAATCCCAGCTTGGCCTGGGGTCTGGCCAGCACGGTCAGCACCGCCTCCTCCCCCACCGCCATCAGCACCACATACCCCCGCTCCCCCCGGATGTAGACCTGATCCAGGGTCCCCCGGCCCAGCTCGCTGGCGATCCGCTCCCCGAGGGAGAGCATCGCCGCCGACATGGCCGACACCCGGTCCTCCTCCACGTCGGCCGGCAGGGCCGAGGCCATGATCAGCCCGTCGATGCTGACCACCGCCGAGGCCTCGATGTCGGGCGTGCTCGCCTGAAGCTCCTTCAACCGCTCGATCATTCGTTCCGTGCGCGTGCGGGCCATGCGCGAACCCCTTTCGACAGCATATCAGGCTCTATCCTAATTGCGATGGGCCCGGGTTGTCAAAGGGACCTGACCGGGACGCACGGCTTTCCGGCCGGGTGCGATCAGGATCGGAACGCCGCGAGGATCAGCATGGAAAGGCTGACCAGAAGGCAATATAGGGCGAAGGGCATGAGGGAGCGCCGGCGCACCAGCCGCATCAACCCCCAGATGGCCAGGTAGCCGGAGAGGGCCGCGGCGAGGGCGCCCGTCAGGATCGGCCCCACGGCCTGAGGGGGCAAGCCGATCTCGAAGAGGTCCTTCAAGGCCACCAGGCCTGCCCCCACGAGGGCGGGGACGCTGAGCAGGAAGCTGAACCGGGCGGCCTCGGATCGTTGCAGGCCCCGGCCGAGGCCGGCGGCGATGGTGGCCCCTGAGCGCGAGATGCCCGGCAACAGCGACAGGGCCTGAGCCAGGCCGATGGCCAGGGCATCCCCCAGGGTCAACCCCTCCAGATCGCGCTCCCGCCGTCCGAAGCGCTCCCCCAGCCACAGCAACGCGGCGGTCCCTGAAAGCAGGGCCGCGGTCAGCGTCGGTTGCAGAAAGACCGCCTCCACCGGCTTCTTGAAGAGCAATCCGGCGACGACGGCCGGGAGGGTGGCGACGATCACCCAGCCGCCCAGCCGGCCGCCCGGCGTCCCGAAGGGAGAACCGTTCCGCGCGCCCTCCCACCAGCCCTGGAGGATCTCCCGGAGCTCTCGGCGGAAATACGCGAGGACGGGGATCAGGGTGCCCCACTGGACCAGCACGTCGAAGGGGAAGGCGATGTGTTCGTCGATCCGCCAGCCCAGAAGCCACGGCACCAGCACCAGGTGCGCCGAGCTGCTGATCGGCAGATACTCGGTGAGCCCCTGGACGATCCCCAGCACCACCGCCTGGAGCCAGGTCATCGATGCGCCTCTCCATCCCGTAGGATGCGACCCTGCACCTGTCGGATCACCTGCTCATAGGCCGCCAGGGTGCGGGCGGCGGTCTCCGCCCACCGGAACCGGGCGGCCCGGCGGAGGCCGGCCTCGCGCAGCCGGGTCCGCAGCTCCTCCCGGGACAGCGCCGCCGCCAGCGCCTCCACCCAGGCCTCCGGTTGGTCCGGGGGAACCCGGAGGCCGGCCTCCCCCACCACTTCCGGCAGCGAGGAAGTGTCCGCCACCACCACCGGTGTCCCGCATGCCATCGCCTCCAGGGGAGGAAGCCCAAAGCCTTCATACCGCGAGGGGAAGGCGAACACGGCGGCCGCGCTGTAGAGGGCGGGGAGATCCGCATCCGGCACATAGCCCAGCAAGCGCACCCGGCCCTCCAGCCCCAGATCCCGGAGGGCGCGGAAGATGCCTTCGGTCAACCAGCCCGGCCGCCCGGCCACCACCAGGCCCAGCTCCGGCCAGCGCCCAAGCAGGCTCCGGTAAGCGGCGAAGAGGGTGGGAAGATTCTTGCGCGGCTCCAGGGTCCCCACGTAGAGGATGAATCGCTCCGGCAGGCCGTAGCGGGCGCGGATCGCCGCCACCGCCTCCGGAGGCGCGGGGCGGAATCGCTCGTCCACCCCCTCGTAGGTCACCACGATGCGCTCCTCAGGGATCTGATACCATCGGATGGCGTCCTGCCGGGTGCACTCGGAGACCGCGAGGATGAGATCCGCCCGGCGCAGGAAGCGAGGCATCATCAAGGTCAGGAACCAGCGATTGAGGGGCATATGGGTTTCCGGGTAAAGGCGGAAGATCAGATCATGCAATGTGAAGACCGAAGGGATAGTCCGAAAGGGAGGGAGGAGGTGATCCGTGGCGTGGAAGAGCGCGGCGGGCGCCATGATGGCGTCCATCGGGCGTCGGAAGAAGTGGGCCAGCATCACCTGCAGGCGCCACGGCTTCGCGGGCAGCGGGCTCCGGCGGGCCGGCAGCGCGTCGAGCGGAGAGAAAACATCAGCTCGGCCGGCGTGATGGTAGAAGACCGCCAGGCGGCCCGGCAAAAGGGGGATCAGGGCTTTCACCAGCTCCGCGGCGTAACGCCCCAGCCCGGCCCGGTGGTGGACTGCGGGCGAGACATCGACGACGATGAAGGTCATCCCTCGTTTTCCTCCAGCAGCGCCCGGATGCGGGCGATGATCATATCCAGGGCCACCGTGTTGAAGCCCCCCTCCGGGATGATGATGTCGGCGTAGCGCTTGCTGGGCTCCACGAACTCCAGGTGCATCGGGCGCACGGTGGAGAGATACTGCTGGATGACCGACTCCAGGGTCCGCCCCCGCTCGGCCAGGTCCCGCCGCAGGCGCCGGATGAACCGGATGTCGGGATCGGCGTCCACGTAGATCTTGATGTCGAAGAGATCCCGCAGCGCCTTCTCGACGAAGACCAGGATGCCCTCCACCAGGATCACCGGGCGCGGCTCCACGCGGCGGGTGTGGGGCGTGCGGGTGTAGGTGGTGAAATCGTAGATGGGAACCTCCACCGGGCGCCCGGCGATCAGCTCCTGCAGGTGCCGGATCAGCAGCGCTGTGTCGATGCTTTCGGGGTGGTCGTAGTTGATCCGGACCCGCTCCTCTATGGGGAGGTGGCTCTGGTCTTTGTAGTAGCTGTCCTGCTGGATGAGGGCGATCCGCTCCGGGCCGATGCGCCGCACGATGGCCTCGGCCACCGTGGTCTTGCCGGAGCCGGTCCCTCCGGCGATCCCGATCACCACCGGCCGTTTCCGCATCGCCATCCCCGTGAGCAATGGATCGCGGCGGAAGGCGCTCCTACGACATCGTCTTCACACCGGCGAACGCGGTGGGATCCCTGATGCGAGCGGATGTAGGCCGAAATGAATTTCGGCCTCCAAGCGTCACCGCGCCTCTACGCTTCCCCACGGGGGAGGATCTGCTCCAAAGCGGCCTGGAGCTCCCGGGGGAGAGAGCTTCCCCGCCCCTCTTTACGTAGCCACTCCTTCAGCTTGCGGGCATGGACCACCGGGACGCTGCTCCCTTCGATGTCCAGACGGGCCTCCGGATGGGTGAAGACGATCACCGGCCGGACGGGGATCTCCTTTCCATCCAGGCGCCGCGCCAGATAGCGGCGCAACGCCTCCGCCTCCTGCTGCGCCTCGCGGGTAGGGTTCCCCAGCGTGTCCTGGGCCATCCAGCGCAAGAACCACCGCAACAGCCCGATGGGCTGGGACCAGCGATCGTTCCGGCAACGGATCTCCCCGCGCTGCCATTTGACGGTGAAGGTCCGCACGCCGTCGGGACCCACCAGCACATGGTCGGCGGGCAGCATGTAGTGATAGAGAACGTAACGGTCGTCCAGGCCTTTGAGGGCCTGGGTAAGGGCCGCCTCCGGGCGATCCGGCCGCACGAAGCGATGGATGTAATAGATCCCGATCTGAGTGAGGCCGAAGCCGACGAAGAAAGCGATCACCGGGATGAGGGCCAGCTGCGGATAGAGCAAAGAGGTGACCAATCCGAGGATCAGGGTGATGTAGCCGATGGGGAACGCCCAGTTGCCGATCGTCGCCCGACGCCGGATATAGGCTTCGTTGCGCACCACCTTCATCGTGGACGAATCCCTCCCTCAGGGTTGCGGCCGCTCGGCAGCGGATCGCAGCCGCTGGTATTCCTCCGCGCTCAGGAACCGTCCGCCCTCGATGGCTCGCTCCACCACGCGGTAGCCGGAGTCCAGGCGGACCTCGGCCCGCATCAGCTGGAAGCAGCGATCGTCCATGATCTCCTTCACCAAGATGTAGCCGGTCCCGCTTTCATCCGGGTTCAGGTCGTAACGGCGGTCGGCCCGCACGGCCACCGGCGCCCCGCACCGGGCGCACTGCACATACAACCAGATGGCGTCCGGGTCGCCGGCCGCCTCGCCCCCCCGCCACAGCTCCCGAATCCGCCGCCAGATCAATCCGAAACCCCCATCGGAGATGCGTCCTGTGGGAATTATACCCGGAGCCTGGCCCCGGGGGCGCGGCGGATCCGATCTGCTTCGGCCGGACTCAGGGATCCGGTGGCTCCCACCGGCCCAGGACGAGGGAGATGTTGTGGCCGCCGAAGCCGAAGGCGTTGACCAGGGCATGGCGCACCCGGGCGGCTCGCGTCACGTTGGGGACGTAATCCAGGTCGCACTCGGGATCGGGGGTTTCGTAGTTGATGGTGGGGTGGATCACCCCGTGGACCAGGGTGAGGGCCGTGGCGATGGCTCCTAAGGCGCCCGCCGCGCCCATGGTGTGGCCGATCATCGATTTGGTGGCGCTGATCGGGATGTGATAGGCATGCTCCCCGAAGACCTGCTTGATGGCCGCCGTCTCGATCGGATCGTTGAGCCGCGTGGAGGTCCCGTGGGCGTTGATGTAATCGATGTCCTCGGGGCCCAGGCCGGCGTCCTGCAGGGCCCAGCGCATCGCCCGGGCGGCCCCCGCGCCGTCCGGCTCCGGGGCGGCCACGTGATGGGCGTCGGCGGCGTTGCCGTAGCCCAGGACCTCGGCGTAGATCCGGGCGCCCCGGGAACGGGCGTGGGAGAGGCGCTCCAGCACCACGATGCCGGCCCCCTCGGCGTAGACGAAGCCGTCGCGGTGGGCGTCGAAGGGGCGGCTGGCCCGCTCGGGCTCCTCGTTGCGGGTGGAGAGGGCGCGCATAGCGGCGAAGCCGGCGATGGCGAAGTCAGTGATCAGGGCTTCCACCCCCCCGCAGATCACGACATCGGCGATCCCCCGGCGGATCCACTCAGCGGCCTCGCCGATGGCCTGGGCCCCGGTGGCGCAGGCGGCGGCCACGGTGGCGATGGGGCCCCTCGCCCCGAAATACACGCTGACGTGGTGGCTGGGCATGTTGGGGATGGAGGCCACCAGGGCGAAGGGGCTCACCCGGGACAGCCCATGGGTGCGGAAGATCTGGATCTGGCGGTCGGCCACCTCGTAGCCCCCCATCCCCACCCCGATCAGCGTCCCCACCCGCTCCGGATCCGGGAAGCCATCGAACCCCGCATCCCGCACCGCCTCCCAGGCGGCCACCACCGCGAACTGGGAGCAACGCGCCATGCGGCGGGCCTCCTTCGGGGAGAGGACGACCGTGGGGTCGAAGCCCTTCACCTCCCCCGCGATGCGGACCGGGAGGCCGGAGGCGTCGAACTGGGTGATGGGGCCGATGCCGGAGCGGCCGGCGATCAGGCCCTCCCAGAACGAGCGGACGTCCAGGCCCAGGGGGGAAAGAGCCCCCATCCCGGTGATCACCACCCGCCGGTCCTCCGGGCGGGCGACGGACACGCTTCGCGGCGCTGGGTTCCGATACGGGTCGCTCATCGGAGGGGATCCGAGTTCATGGAGATTTTCCCGGAAGCCTTCGGATCTCCCGCTGCAGGAAATCATAGCCCACCTGGGCCATCAGATAAGAGGCCATGTAGAGCGCGCGCTCCTTTCCTTCGAAGCGTTCCCGAAGCCGGGTCAGATAGCCCTCGATCTCCTCAGGGGAATGCAAAAGGGACGCATGGCCGTAAAGCCGCACCCGCTCCTCCAGGAGCTCCACCGGCAACTGCATCGCCTGCTCCAGCAAGCGGATGCGCTCGGAGACCAGGTGCTGATCGATCTGATCCCGACAGAACCGCTGGAAGCGGCCGTAGAGATCGGCCAGGGAGAGCGAAACGGCCTGGCCCACGTTCGGATCTAAGGGCTGCAGCAGGTTGACCTGGGCGCGCAACAGCACAGGCCCTCCGATGCCGACCGCCACCGCCAGCAGCCACGGATCCTCCGGGGGGAGCCGGAGCCGACGCCCGAGGACGTAGAGGGCCAGGACGAAGAGGACGTGCGCGCCGATGAACAAACCGCTCCATCCGCTCCGCAAAGCCCGGCGGATATCGCTCCGGAAGGTCTGCAGGATCTCGCCCAGCGCCCACAGGGCAGCCAGGCCGATGACCGTCAGATAAGGCCCGGCCTGGAGAACCGTCTCCCATCTACCCATCCGGATCGCGCTCCGTCAGAAGTTCCATGGCGGATCAACCCGGGAGGCAGAGGGCCGCGCAGGAACATCGCCGGACTCCCGGATCTCCCCGTCGGATGCGCTCGGGCCCCAGGGGCGCGGAGGGCCGAGCCCCCGGCCAGCCACGCGGGCGCCCGGGGCAGCCCAGGCGGGTCCGTGGAGATCTCTATGAGAGGTGTCGAAGCTGCTCCCGCCCCCGGGCGGTGAGGGCGACCAGCGGCCCGCCCCGGACGTTCCGGAGCTCGATCAGCCCCTCCGCTTCCAGCTCCTCCAGGACCGGGCGGATCTCATCGACGAACGATAGGGTGAGGGCGGCCAGCTCGATGGGCAGGGCCGCTCCCCGGCGCTGCAGGGCCTGTAGGATCTCCCGACGCAAACGGTTGTGCAGGGCAGAGGCCTGGGCGGACATGGCATCCACGCATCCTCGGTGTGGGCAACGCTCGCGGTTGCCCCACACCCCCATTGTAACGAAGGACGAGAGGCCCGGCAATCCGGATGGCGTGGAGGGATGTCTCCCAAAATCGTCGGAAGCCCAGCCCGATGTAGTAGGGGCGACCGGCCGGTCGCCCCTGCCCCATCCCCCCACGGCCCTGAAAAACCGGAACGCCCCGGACGTGGAGCGGGACCGCCGGCGATGTTTCCTTCCGCTGGAGCCCCGCGCAGCCCGCGCTCTGCAACCTTCCCAACGCCTTCATTCCGTTATAATCGAGGCGAAAGGACCCCGCCCCGGAGACCCTGAATGTCCCACGAGACCGTCGCCCAAATCGTGGATCTCCTCCTGGAGGTCCTGGGCGAGGCAGGCGTTCCCGGCACGCTGCTCGCCCGCCGCGCCGTCCAGGCCATAGAAGGGCTGCGGCGCGATCAGGCGGCCCGTCAGCGCCTGCAGGCGCTCCTGCAGCAGGCCGAGGACGCCTTCATCCAGGAGGCCCGCCGACAAGGGCTGGAGGCCGTGGCGCAGTGGGTGACCATGCTCCCCCAGCAGAACCGTCCCCTTTTCCAGCAAGCCCTGCAGACCCTGCTGCAAAGATGGGATGAAACGGACCTCCAGCGCGTGCTGGAGCAAGCGCTCCGCCAGATCCCAGGCTTGGAACAGGACCAGCTCCGTCGCGCCCTTTCCCTTTATCTGCGCCTTCTCCGCGCCCATCTCATCCAAGATGAGGCCTTCCACCAGGTGATCGTTGGCCTGAGCATCCTGCGCACCGAAGCCAGAGTGGATGCCCTCTACGAGGCCATCAGCGCCCTGCGCGGCCTGCCCGAAGATCTGGTCGCCTGGCCGGTCCAAAGCCTGGATGCATCGCGCATCTCCGAGCTCCGCGCCGACCTCCTGCTCGCCCGCTACCGTCTGGTCCCCTACACCGGGAAGGCCTTCCGGGAAACCCTGAAGGACCTCCTGGCCTGGGCCCAGGGGCTGGAGGCGGCCCAGCCGCCGGTGGGGCTGCGCACCTACATCGGCCCCGGCGGCGCCGGCAAGACCCGCCTGCTGATCGAGGCCGGCGAGGCCCTGCGCCGGGAGGGCTGGTGGGCCGGCTTCCTGCGGGCCGGGCGACTTACCCCGGAGAACGCCCGCCTCCTGACCGCCGACCCCCGCCCCACCCTGCTCATCGTGGACTACATCGCCAACCGGGCGGAGGAGGTGCGGACCCTGCTGCGCGAGGCCGCCCGCGCCCGGGAGGAGCGGGCCGCCCCCCTGGCCCTCGTCCTCCTGGAGCGGACCTTCCCGGACTGGCTGGAAAAGGACCTTCAGGACTACACCGACCCCGAATATGTGGGCTGGCCGGCCTTCCTCAGCCTCCCCACGGTGGAGAGGGAGCCCCGATCGCTGCCGGACCTGGACCCGGAGGACCGTCGGGAGCTCTTCCGGGAGGCCCGGGCGCGGTTCGCGGCGCTCCTCGGGATGAGCGGCCGCCCCCTCCCCGATTACGAAGAGCTGCCCGAGTCCCCCCTCCACGTCCTCTTGCTGGCCCTGGTAACGGCGGCGGGGGAGCGGGTGGACCGCCCCGCCGACCCGGAGCGGGTGTTCGAGTGCGCCTGGAGCCGGGAGCGGGCGGCCTGGGAGCGGCATCTGATGCCGCTGTTGCAGGGCCAGCCGGAGCCGCGGCGGCGCCGCGCCCTGGAGGTCGTGGAAGACCTGAGCGTCCTGGCCACCCTGGGCCGGCCCTTCCCGGACGCTGAGGCGGCGGCAGCCTTCCTCAAGGCCCGCTTCCGGCCGATCCCGGATGTGAGCTGGGACGAGCTGGTCGAGCTCCTCCCGGCCCTTTTCCCCCGCGCGGAGGGGAGCATGATCCCGCCCATCGCGCCCGACCCCTTGGCCGACCACGTCCTGATGCGGCGGCTGACGGAGCGCCCGGAGCTGGTCCCCCTGGCCCTCCCCGCGCCCGAGGAGGCCGAAGCGAAGCCGGAGGAAGGCGTCGGCGCGGCCCAGCAGGCCTTGGAGGCGCTGGCCCGCCTGTGGGAGCGGGCGAGGGGCGGGGCGGAGCGGGAACGGGTGGGAGGCTGGATGCGGGCGGCCGCCGAGCGCCTGGCCGGGTGGCCCCCTGCGGCATGGGGAGCGCTGGCTGCGGCGCTGCCGGCCCCCGATCGCACCCTGGCCCTGCGGCCCTTCCTGGCCGATTTCTACCGGGCCCGGCTGGAGCGGACGCCGCCGGAGAAGCCGGAGGAGCGGGCGCGGGCCCTGAGCCTGCTGGGCTTCGCCCTCTCCGCCCTGGGCCGGCGGGAGGAGGCCCTAACGGCCACCCAGGAAGCGGTGGAACTTTACCGCCAGCTGGCCGCCCAACACCCCCAGGCCTTCCTCCCCGACCTGGCATCAAGCCTCAACAACCTGGGCGCGAGGCTCTCCGAGTTGGGCCGGCGGGAAGAGGCCCTGCAGGTCACCCAGGAAGCGGTGGAACTCTACTGCCAGCTGGCCGTCCAACACCCCCAGGCCTTCCTCCCCGACCTGGCATCAAGCCTCACCAACCTGGGCGTGATGCTCTCCGAGTTGGGTCGGCGGGAGGAGGCCCTAATGGCCACGCAGGAAGCGGTGGAACTCTACTGCCAGCTGGCCGTCCAATACCCCCAGGCCTTCCTCCCCGACCTGGCATCAAGCCTCACCAACCTGGGCGCCGGGCTCTCCGGGTTGGGCCGGCGGGAGGAGGCCCTGCAGGTCATCCAGGAAGCGGTGGAAC
>NZ_FYEK01000072.1:56747-57031 GCF_900187885.1 Thermoflexus hugenholtzii JAD2
GCCCATACCTGGCCGGGAGCCTCCACAACCTGGGCGCGAGGCTCTCCGAGTTGGGCCGGCGGGAGGAGGCCCTAACGGCCACGCAGGAAGCGGTGGAACTCTACCGCCAGCTGGCCGCCCAACACCCCCAGGCCTTCCTCCCCGACCTGGCATCAAGCCTCACCAACCTGGGCGCGATGCTCTCCGAGTTGGGCCGGCGGGAGGAGGCCCTGCAGGTCATCCAAGAAGCGGTGGAACTCTACCGCCAGCTGGCCGTCCAACACCCCCAGGCCTTCCTCCCCAAC
>NZ_FYEK01000073.1 GCF_900187885.1 Thermoflexus hugenholtzii JAD2
AGCACGGCCAGGCGGGCGCCGTTGGCCAGGTAGGTCTCCATCTTCTCTCGTAGTTCTCCCAGGCTTTGGGAGGCGGAGCGGACTTCGAAGGCGGCGTCGGGGCAGAAGGGGCCGAAGCCTTCGCGCTGTTCGGGGCTGAGGGCTTCCCATCGCTCCCGCCGCACCCACGAGGCGTCCGGGGAAAGCAACGACCCATCGGGAAGCCGAAAGCCCGTGGAAGAATCAAAGACCACCCCCAGACGGGTCTGGCGGTTCCAGTGCTCCAGCTGGTAGAACACCTCCCCGCTGCGTCGTCCGCTTGCCAATCCGGTGGGGGTCACGATGAGCCTCCCGTCGGCGGTGCGTTCGAACTGATAGCCGGGGTTGCGTTCGGAGAGCTCCCGTAGCTCCTCATCCGTCACCCGATGCAGCAGATCCAGCCGGATCCCCATCCCCGCCTCCCTTGCGCTCGGAGCTCGTTTTCTATTATAAGCGTGGCGATGGGATACATCGCAGCTCCCGGTCCACAAGGTGCGGGACTGCTTTGCTTGACAAGCTGCGCTACGCTTATTTACAATATAAAGCAAATGGATAGCACAATCGTCTTATGGATCTGTTTTGCTCACGGAAACTGAGAGATCTGTACAGGCAGGTGATAGGAGGTGCCCTTTGGAGGTCTGTGAGTGGAAGTGCACAGCTCTTACGGACATCTGGACCGGCGATGCTTCGGGGAGAGGGGAGCGTCTGATCTCCACTGGCCTGCTGGGCTCCATTCGCTGGTGGTTCGAGGTCCTCGTGCGTGGGCTGGGCGGAAAGGCTTGCGACCCCACCGTGAAGGAAGTTCGTTGCCCCGCGGCAAACAAAGCTCCGCACGAACCCGGCCACCATTGTGTCGTCTGCGAGCTTTTCGGCTGCACCGGCTGGGCCAGGAAGTTCCGGTTTGAGGTCCTTGACGAGAACGACCAACCCAAACAAGCTCAGATTAAGGCAGGCGAAACTTTCATCCTCCGCTTCACTGAAATCCGGCCCATCTGCGAAGAGGAGTGGTGCCTGTTGGATCTGACGCTACGCCTGATCGCGGAATACGGGGCGATTGGGGGGAGGACGGTCTTCAAGCCATCCGAAGAACCGGGACTGGCGGATTTAACTCTCAACGATTTCACTGAGGTGAGTGGGAAGATAATTGTTCAATCGGCCCGTCGGGGGCTTCCCTTGCGCTCTGGAGATGTCATCATCCGAATCGGTTCCAACCGAGTGACTTCTCGTGGTGAGCTCGAAAAGGCCGTAACAGGCAAAGCCCACGGAGAGCCAGTTTCTGTCGAGATTGAACGTGGTGGAGATTCTTTAACGGTCGATGCCTGGTTTGGAAAACGCCATCATCGCGATTATGGATTGATTCAAATCATTGAACGACCCCAAATTTGTAAAAAAACTGAGAAAGAGCTGAGACATTACATATCTTCATGGCGCGAGGTGCCCCATTCGTATAGGGATGATCGGGGTCAGTTGCAAGACTTCTCCTGGGCTTCCCTGGCTAACTTCTGGTGCGTGAAGGGACGATATCTGGCCAGGCAGGATTCCAACCACAGTTCCTTCAACCGCGTTATCGGGCGGCAAGAACCGAAGAATCGGGGCCAGCAGCTTCGGGCTAACGCCACAGAATTCGACAGATGGCTTGCTGGTCGTCAGCAGGAAAGCAAGAAAGTTTTTAGTTTCAAGGAGCCACCGGAGGCGCGGCGCACCTTCGGGTTCGTGAACCCAAGTATCCAGGTAAATGGAAGGACTCTTGACTTTGATGAGATTCGTAGCCGTCTTAAGAAGGAAGCATGGCCAGACCTTGAGGATGAGAACTTCCTTGATGGTCAAAAGATCCTTCGATCTTTGCTGAGTTCACCTTCAGGAGGGACGCCATGACGTTTGATTACTGGGTAGAATTGTGTGATTCAACAAGCCCGCCTGGCAAGGGGGAGTTTCCCGCATCTCCCGAGGAAGCCGCCTGGAATCTGGCCTCAGGGTTTGTGGATCGGTGCGCGGAACAGGCTATGCGCGGGGATGACCAAAGGATTCAAGCACGCAGAAGATATGTTGGGGAAGTGGCTTCTAAGACTTTTTCCCTTCCCTCGGCGCTCTCGGTTCTCAAGAGCCCCGACTTCGGTTCTGCCTGCGCCGGATGGCCCGCCTCCTGGTTTGCCCTCGAGGTGGAGTTTGAGCTCCTCACTCCCTGGTACTCCAAGGACGACCGCGTCTTCCACGTGATGGACAACCCGGTGCGCAAGGACCGGGTGTTCGGCGTGCCCTTCATGGCAGCCTCTTCCTGGAAGGGGCTTCTGCGATGGGCCTGCCGGATGCAGGCAGGTCTGTGGGAACATCTCCAGGAAAACGGGGGCAGGCTCGAAGGCTGGCGAGATCCCGACTGGATTCTTCATCTCTTCGGCAATGAGAAAGGCGAGGAAGAGGCTTTCCACCAAGGCGCGCTGGTCTTCTACCCTACCTGGTTTGACAAGATCGGCTTTGAGGTCATCAACCCCCACAGCCGGGCTCGTCGCGCCGGGACCCAGCCGATCTATTACGAAGTTGTTCCACCTAGGGCAAAGGGGACGCTTTATCTGCTCTACGCCCCCTGGCCAGGAATCCAACCTTCTATAGACTCCAAAACGTTCCTACCCTTGCTTCTGGAAGCCATTGACAAGTTGCTCACCAACTATGGCATCTCCGCCAAGCGCACTGTGGGCTGGGGCACTGCGAAGATCTGTAAGTGGAAAGCCTACCGGAAAGAGCAAGCTCCGGTGTCAAGGGACACTCGTAAAGAGCTTTGGGATGCCATTGCCAACTGGCTCTCGTGAGGAGGTTCCATGACCACGTTTCAACCCGCGGATACCCTGCGAGAGCATCGCCCCCTCCTCCTGGCCATGGAGGCCATCGGCTGGTTCCACATGGCCGGCAAGGCCCAGGATAAGTTTCTGCGTCAACACGGTGGCGACCAAGTGAACTACAAGTATGAGAAATGGCATGACTACGAGACTCCACCCTTCCCATGGGATGACCTGCTAGGCTGGGTGAGGGATCGTTTTCAGTCGAAGGTGCCTTCGAATGCTTGGCCGGGCTCTTTCAAGGAGTTCACCGAAAAGCACAGGGACCAAAACTCCGGCCTCATGGGCCTTCTCCAAGCAGGTCACGGGATCGTCTCGGGCGTGGAGAAGAACCTTCCGCGGGAAACCTCGGAGTACCTTGGCCAGTCCGTCCCCCACATGTGGCTTTCCTCTCCCTGGGGGCATCCGAAGCGGAACCTCCTGGCTGACCCTCCCGAAGTCCTCACTCCGCAAGGCTGGAAGCAGGTGGTGGCGGAGATCCGGCGAATCCTGGAGGAACTGCGGGGCCTGGGGACACGGGGCGAGCAGGACGTCGACGTGTGGTGGCGCTGGCGGGAGGGCGCTATCGGTCCCGACTCCTTCATCCGTCGCGCCTTTCTCTCTACGTTGGCTGAGACGCGGCTCCCCAACAATGACGTCACCCTGTGGGACCAGTCCTACGTGGCGGCCGCCCTCTTTAAGAGTGCTGTGGCAGGAGCGCTGCTGAACTCGAGCTTTCCGTGGAACGATAAGCAGATCAAACAAAAAACGCGCTGGCGCTTGCTCATGGTGGCCATCGGAACGGAGCATTACGAAGCGCGGGCGGTGAAGATCGGCGACTGGACGGGGATGCAGGGTGTGCTGGAGGAGTTCTTCGAAGAGGTGCGCAAGCTCGTCGAAACCGACCTGGCCGTAGGGTCGCTCCTCTACCGCGACAGCAGCATCGCCGTGTTCTCCTTCCCCGGTGAGCGGATGGATGAGGCCGTTCGGGCGTCTTGGTTAAGCGGGTGGAAAGAATGGCTCCGGGAACAGATCGACAAGATGGCCGAGGAGTTGGACCTGGAGACCCCGCCCGTGGTGCGGCTGAGCGAGTCCACCCGCTCTCTTGTGCCGATGGTGAGGGAGCGGGCGAAGGCTACGAAGGCCACTGCGGTCTCGATTCACCGGCCATGGAACATCCGTTGGAAGATCCCCAAAGAATCGCAAGGCCATGTGTGCCCGGTGTGCGGGGTGCGCCTGAACGGAGACCCGACCAACAAAGGCAAGCCCTGTGAGGTTTGCCGCAAACGCCGTCATCACCGGCGCAACGACTGGCTCCATGGCCGCCTGGGCTACGACACCATCTGGTTCGAGGAGGTCGCCGATGCTAATGGGCGCCTGGCGGTGCTTACGCTTTCCCTGGATTTGGAGCCGTGGCTCGATGGAGAACGGGTGGATAGCCTGCGGGCCCAGGCGATTTCAGAGTGGACAAGGTACAATCGTAAGGTTTATAACTCAATACAAAATCAAACCCAAAGGTGGAGTAGTAAGCATTTGCAATCACGTCTCGAGCTTTATATAGAGAAACGAATCCAGAAGCCTCCAAGGAGGATTGAAACGGATGGAATTCTCAGGGCCTTGATACCCAATTTAGATGAAGAGTTTGGTAGCACGGCTCAAGCGATTGATGCTTGGAAAGAAATATACACGAACTGGGTTGAAGATCGGGCTTCGGCACCATCTTGGCATCCCAATAATCCCTACCAGAATGCTCGATGGTTGGTCTTCCAATGGTTTCGCAAGCTTCCCTCCCCCGGTCGGGTCTATCGGTTTTGGCGGGAAGCCGTTGAGTTTTTTGAAGAGTTACTTCGCGAGTTCCGTCAGATTGCCTCCCGGAGCGCCAACCCCTGGCGGGTGCGCCGGCTCCTCTTGTGCCCAGATGACTCCACAGCTCAGGGATGGCAGGACGGCATGCTGTACGATGGCCGTTGGAGGGGTGTCCAGATCAGCCTGGTCTATGTGGGCTCCCTAAGAGGCTTTGTCACGGCCTCGAACCTGGCACGCTTGCTGAAACCGGAGGAGCGCAAAGAAGCCCTTCAAGGAGAGACAATCTCGCTAGAAGAGGAAGATGCATTTGGTAGCCCTCGTCCTTTGAAGGTTAAGGAGGTTAAGGAACTTAAAGGGAGTTACGGCCACCTTGGCGTCTATTATCCGGTTATTCCTTTGGAGATTTCGCCATTGCGGTTCCGAGTCATCCTTCCGCTAGAGGTGGTTTCGGAATGCGTGGATCTTGCCGTCTCCTGGTGGCAAGAGCGGTTTGCCCGGGTGTGGGACCGGCTTCCGCTGCGCGTCGGCGTGGTGGGCTTCCCCCGCGCCCTCTCCTTCCAGGCGGTGGTGGAGGCAGTGCGCAACGTGGAGGAGGCTCTCGCTCGAGAGACCGAGGTCTGGCGAGTGGAGGAGCACTGGGCCCAGGCGGGGGTGTTGGCCCTGCGCCTGCGGCGGGAGGACGGCCGGAGCACCCTTCGATCTATCCCTCTTCTTCTCCCCGATGGTCGCGAGGATGTCTTCTATCCCTACGTTGAGGTAGAGGACCAAGCCCTGCGCTATCCGCGGGATTTCCAGCATCCACGGGATGGACGGGTGTTTCGCCACATAGCTGACCTACGGGTCGGCGACGGCATCGGCGTGGCCCCGGCCACAGTCGTTACCCTCTGGATGGAGAGCACCGCCGCCCGCTTCGAGCCTCTAAAGGCGCGCTACCTGGAGGACTGGACGCGCATGCGAGAGATTTGGCACCTCGTGGATCGCATCGCCCCAAGCACAACGGCCCTCCAGCGCCTGCGGAGCGCGGTGACTGAGCTGCAAACAAAATGGCGCGCGCCGGACGGCTCATGGGTAGCCTCCGAGGATCTGCGTCGGGACACCTTCCGAGCGCTTCTGGCGGAACATCTGGAGTTGCAGGGAGCGGCTTTGGAAACCTTGGTCGAAGCGGCCATGGAAGATCTTCTTTCGTGGGCCCTCGATTGGCATCTAACGGCACTTCGGGGAGAGACCTTAAAGGGAGGTGCGGGATGCCAAGCTACAAAAAATTCCTTCACATTGGTCTGGCCCTGGACCCCATCCACGTGGGGGCTGGCGGTGCCCGCCTCGGCCGGGTGGAGCTGACCATCGTCCGCGACCCGGTGACGCGGGTGCCCAAGATCCCCGGCTCGAGCCTGGCAGGAGTGTATCGGACCTACGTGGCGATGGCGATGCACGAAAGCCATCCGAATCGGAAAGCGAGGGGCCAGCCTTGGCCGTATTATCCGCATTGTGCGGGCCTGGGTCAGCCCCGAGGAGACTACCTGGGGCATTGTGCCCAACCGGATTGCCCGGTGTGCACGGTGTTCGGTTTCGCTCGGGGAAGGGATCAAGCCGGTGGGTTCGCCGGCCTGGCCGCCTTCACGGACGCCCATGTGCTTCTCTTCCCCGTGCCCACTCGCCAAGGGCCCCGCTGGATCACTTGCCCCGACGCCCTGCGGCTGGTTGGCCTGGAGGTCCAGGGCGTGGACCAAAAGGACCAAAAGGACCAAAAGGACCAAAAGGACCAAAAGGACCAAAATGCCGTGTATTTAGGTTCGAATCAGAACACTCACTTGAACCTCGGCTGGCTTCTCCTGCCAGTGAAAGTCTGCACACAATTTAAGACCATCGCTGACAGTCTTCGGAATCTTACAACCCCAGATTTTACAATCCTAGATTACGTCTTAGACCGCTTAGCCTTAGTTTCAGACCGTCTCTTTGCTCACATCGTGAACAGCAACCTGGAGGTACGCACCTCGGTGGCCATCAACCCGGCCACCGGAGCGGCGGAGGAGCAGGCCCTCTTCTCCTATGAGGCCCTGCCGCGGGGGACGGTGCTGGCGTGGGAGATTATCACAAAGAATCCTGGGTACTTTCGGATCGAAGGGCAGGTGATCTCTGCCGTATCTACGCCGGATCAGGTGCACGAAAAAGTTAAACTTGCCCATCCCTACCTGGAGCACCTGGGAGTCGGCGGCATGGGCACGCGGGGGATGGGGCGGTTGAAGGTGCTCTTTTCCGATCAATCGCCGTCAACTCAGACTGTGAGCTGTAGCGCCTCCTCAACAAGCGCGACCAGTTCTCCATCGGGATCGTCGGCTCCTTCAGCGGGAGGCATGACGGCTTCCTCGTCCGGCACTGAACAGGGAGGTGCACCATGACGCCAGAAACGCTTGTCAATCTGGACATCCGGTGTGCGGAGGCGGGCCGCAGCCTTGGTGAAAGCATCAAAGATGAGAAGGTGCTTAACGATGCCCTGGCGGTCCTGGAGGAGCACGGGCCATATGCGATGTTTCTGTATGTACGAGCGCGACACAATAACGTGGCTTCGGACTTTGAGAGACCGCTTGTGGACCTTTTGAAGGAGACCTTGAAACGCGATGGAAAGGATATTTTGGATATCGTCAAGAGTGTGGCTGATGATCTCGACGCGCTCCTTTTCGCTCGCGATCTGTTGCGTAATGCCCTCATCTATGCGCGCTTCCACCTGAAAGCTAGGGGAGGAAGATAGTCCGATGGCGTGGCAAGCCTATCGCTGGGTTTGGCGACTGGAGTCGCCTCTTCACATCGGCCTTTCGCCCGCAGGGTTCCTCAACCGCACCCGTCTCTATATCCCCGCCCGGGCGATGTGGGGCGCGTTGACCGCCGAGTTGGCGAGGCAGAACGCCTCCGGAGCTTGGCCGGATTATCAGAGCATCGGAAGGGATCTCCAGGAGAACGCCCGTTTCTCGTATCTCTATCCTGCTGAGCAGGTCAATGGTCGATGGCATCCCTGGCTTCCTCGATATGAAGAGGGCCGGGGGTTATGTTGGCAGCGTCAAGATGGCGGAGATCCGCTACCGGATCGCACCTTTCGCCAGCGCCTCCTATCCACCCACCCGGGCACGGCCATCGATCCGGCCTCTGACACGGCAGCGGAGGGAACGTTGCGCGAAGTGGAATACATCATGCCGCGATGGCGCGATACAGGCGCCCCGGTTGCCTTCGTGGGCTATGTGTTCCTGCGGGATGGAAACAACCTGCACGGGCTGAAGGACGTAGAGGAGCTATGGATCGGTGGGGAAAGCCGTTACGGCTTCGGCCGCCTGAGCTGCGTGCAGCTGGAAGGTCCCGTGAACGATTGCTTCGGCATCTCCCTGGACTTAAGCGATAAGGACCCTATCCTTTGCGAACCGGAGTTTATATGGGCCCATGCTCCGCTGGACGGCGGTGAAGCGAAGGCCGGTGCGTGGGAGATCGTCCTCGGTTGGGATCAGAACACGCTTCGCTCGGAGGCTTCCTGTAGCCCGTGCTGGAAGCCCGGATCGCGAGCGAAGGGTAAGATCCGCTTTCGCCTTCTGGGCAATGGATTATGGCAGGCTTAGTCCAGGCCCTAAGGGTTGTGGCGCGTCTCTCCGACCCAAGCGCGGAACCGAGATCAACGTCGAAACGCTTCCTTATGAGCCGGGCTCGGGACGCGGGGATTAGGAGATCTTCGGGCTTTGCTCTATGCCGAGTCTCGGCCGACTATCGGCCCGCCCGTCGACGTCGCGCCCACTCGATGGCCCAGATCGCCCCCGGACGCATATACATGCTGGCCCGAAAGTTGCCCTCCGCATCCCACGCCTCCGGCGTCTGGAACCGGTGGCCTTTCTACGCTCCGGCATCTCAGGGTCCATCCAAAAGGGTGGCTGCCAGGCCCGGATCTGCTCCCGCCAGTTGGCGCAGCGATCCGGGGCCTCCCGGGCGATCCGCCCGGCGGTTCCGAAGAAACAGATGTAGCGGCGGTGCCAGCGATCCCCCGCGCCGAATTCCACAAATAACCTGAAGAACGAATACATCCCCTGGCTGGCCGAAAGATGCCGTCTTCTTTCCTCGACGATGGCGAAGGCGAGGGAGGGAAGTCCGGGGAAGAGCGTTCCACGGGGCGAGGAAGAAGCGGGCTTTCCCCTTCTTCGATCACGGCCGGTAGCGGTAGAGCATCCGCGGGAAGGCGATGGCCTCGCGGATGTGGTCCAGGTGGCAGATCCAGGCCACCGTCCGCTCGATGCCCAGCCCGAAGCCGCTGTGGGGCACCGACCCGTAGCGGCGCAGATCCAGATACCACTGATATTCTTCCACCGGCAGGTTGTGCTCCCGGATCCGCTGTAGCAAAAGGTCGTAATCCGCGATCCGCTCGCTCCCCCCGATGATCTCCCCGTATCCCTCCGGGGCCAGCAGATCCGCGCAGCGCACCACCTCCGGCCGCTGAGGGTCCGGCTGCATGTAAAACGCCTTCACCGCCGCCGGATAGTGGGTAACGAAGACCGGCTTCTCGAAGTGCAGCGAAAGGGCCGTCTCGTGAGGAGCCCCGAAATCCTCTCCCCATTCGATCCGCAAGGCCGCCTTGCGCTCCGGGTCCGCCGCCTCCTCCGCCCACTCGTTCAGCAGACGGACCGCCTCATCGTAGGTGAGGCGCGGGAACGGCGGGACCACTTTCTCCAGCGGGGCGGTGTCGCGCTCCAGCACCCGCAGCTCGTGGCGGCGCTCCTCCAGCACCCGCGCCACCACGTAGGCGACCAGCTGCTCCGCGATCTCCAGCATCTCCTCGAAGGTGCAGAAGGCCATCTCCGGCTCCACCATCCAGAACTCCAGCAAGTGCCGCCGGGTCTTGGAGCGCTCCGCCCGGAAGGCCGGGCCGAAACAATACACCCGGCCGAAGGCGAAGATGTTGGCCTCGTTATACAGCTGGCCGGTCTGGGCCAGATACAGCCGCTCGCCGAAGTAGTCCACCGGGAACAGCGTGGTCGTCCCCTCCGCCGCCGTGGCCGTCAGCAACGGCGTGTCCACGTTCAGGAACCCCTGACTGTCCAGCCAGTCCCGGATGGCCCGGATCACCGTGGCCCGGATGCGCTGGATCGCCCACTGGCGGGAGGACCGCAACCACAGGTGCCGGTGGTCCATCAGGAACTCCACGCCGTGCTCCTTCGGGCCGATGGGGTAATCCTGGGCCAGGTGGACGATCTGGATCTCCCGGACCGCGATCTCATACCCTCCGGGGATGCCGGGCGCCCGCGCGTCTTGGCGGACGGTCCCGGTCACGATCAGGGAGGACTCCTGAGTCACCCGCCGCGCGGCCTCGAAGGTCTCCGGCGGGACATCCCGCATGGAGACCACGCACTGGACGATGCCCGTGCCGTCCCGCACCAGCAGGAAGTAAAGGCGGCCCTTGTCGGTCTTGTTGTAGAGCCACCCCCGCACGGTCACTTCCGCGCCCACGTAGTCCGCGATCCGCTCGATGCGCATCAGCGTGGCCACGAATGGAACCTCCCGATCGGGGAGTGCCGTTTTCACATCTCCTGACGGCCCTGGAGCGCCCGAACCAGGGTGATCTCATCAGCGTAGTCCAGATCCCCGCCCACCGGCAGGCCCCGGGCCAGGCGGGTCACCCGCACCCCCAGGGGGGCCAGGAGGCGGTGGATATACACGGCCGTGTTCTCTCCCTCCAGGCTGGGGTTGGTGGCCAGGATCACCTCCCGAGGGGCCTCCCGCCGCACCCGCTCGACCAGCTCGCGGATGCGCAGGTCCTCCGGCCCGACGCCATCCATGGGGGAGATCACCCCGTGCAGCACGTGATAGACCCCCGTGTATTCGCCGGTGCGCTCGATGGCCAGCACGTCCAGGGGCTCCTCCACCACACAGATCAGCCCGTGATCCCGCCGCTCGTCCCGACAGATGGCGCAGGGGCTCTCGTCGGTGATGTGGAAGCAGATCTCACACAGGCGGGTTTGCTGCTTGAGGTTGCGAAGGGCCTCCGCCAGGGCCATCACCTCCTCCTCGGGGGCCCGGAGCAAATAGAAAGCCAGCCGGGAGGCGGTCTTCGGCCCGATCCCGGGCAGCTTCACCAGCGCCTCGATCAGCCGCGCCATCGGCGGCGGCGCGATCGTCGTGAAAGGTCGCATGGGAGCTCTCCTAAGCGACAACCCTGATGCGAATGATCATCATAGCACTGCGAAGCCTTGCCCCGATCTTTCATTATAGCCTGACCCTCTAATGGGACTTCTCCACCAGCGCCTGGTCCAGATCCTCGATGAGGTCGTCCGGATGTTCCAGGCCGATGGAGAGGCGCAGGAGGTCCTCTGGCGTGGAGGTCCCGGGGCCCTCAATGGAGGCCCGGTGCTCGATCAGGCTTTCGGGCCCCCCGAAGCGGATCGCCCGGGTGAACAGCCGCACCCGACCGGCCACCCGCAAGGCCGCCTCACGGCCTCCCCGCACCTGAAAAGAAAGCAGCCCTCCGAAGGCCGCCATTGACGGGCCGCGATGGCGTGGCCCGGGTGATCCGGGAGGCCGGGGTAGTGCACCGCTTTCACCGCCGGATGCCGGGCCAGGAACCCCGCCACCCGCACGGCGTTCTCCGAATGCGCCCGCATCCGATAGGGGAGCGTCCGCAGGCCGCGCAGGATCAGCCAGCCCTCGAAAGGCGCCAGAACCGCTCCGCCGGGGATCTGGATCTCCCGCAGCCGCCGGGCGAAGGCGTCCTCTTCCCGCAGCACCACCACCCCGCCCATCACGTCCCTATGGCCGCCCAGATGCTTGGTTGCGGAATGCACCACGCCGTCGGCGCCCAGGGCCAGCGGCCGCTGGAGGATCGGCGTGGCGGCGGTGTTGTCGCAGAAACACCATGCCCCGGCCGCGTGGGCCCGGTCGGCCACCCAGGCGATGTCGGTGATCCGCAGCATCGGGTTGGAGGGCGTCTCCACCCACACCAGCCGGGCGGGCATCCGCAGGGCCTCCTCTAAAGGGGTGGGGCCACCGCCCCGGTGGCCGGATCGATGCGGGATCCCGCGTGGACGGCCAGGGTTTCCAGGCGCATCGGGAACCGCCGACGGGATGGTGCGATCCGGAGAGGCTTCAAGGGCCCAGCAGCCCGCTCAGGCCCAGCTGGCCGGCCAGGGCGTTCAGCCGCTCCGCCGCGTAGGTCTGGGAGCGCTCGATGGCCTGATTGATGGCCGCCACCAGCAGATCCTGGAGCATCTCCACATCCCCCGAGGAGAGCAAGGCGGGGTCGATGGCGATGGATTGCACCCGCTGATCGCCGGAGATCACGATGGTGATGGCCCCTCCGCCCGCCGTCACCGTCAGGGTCTCCTGGGCGAGGGCCTCCTTCGTTTTCACCATCTCCTCCTGCAGCCGCTGGATCTGCTGGAGGAGCTGCATCGGGTTGCCCAACCCACGCGTCTTGGTCATCGTCCGGCTCCTGAACGAAAGGATGGGGATCTCATTCCTCTTCCACCTGAGCGCCCAGGTCCTCCACCGCCCGCCGGATCAGGGGATCCTCGGCCGCCGGACGCCGGCGCGGGGTCTTGCGGGCCACGATGTTGCGGATCGTCACCGGGACCCCAAAGGTGTGGCTCAGGATGTCCTCCACTAGCGCCTGAGCCTTCGCCCGGGGATCCTGGAACTTGTCCCGCAGCAGCTCGGAGGGCCAGGCCAGGACCACGGTGTGGCCTTCCACTGCATGGAGGGCGCAGGATTTCAGCAGCGCCTCAGTGGGCAGGCTCTGAGCCCGCACCGCCTTGAGGATGCTGGCCCAGCGCTCCCGGAGAGCCTCCAGGGTCAGCCCCCCCGACGGGGAGGCCGGGCCCGGAGGCGCGGGCGAAGGGGGCGCGGGGGTCGCCGCCGCGGGCGCCGGCGC
>NZ_FYEK01000074.1 GCF_900187885.1 Thermoflexus hugenholtzii JAD2
GCCCACCAGGCCCAGGTCAACGCCCGCCTCGAAGAGCTCAGCACGGCGGTCCGTAACCTGACTGAGACGGTTCATCACCTCACTGAAACTGTTCATCACCTAAGCGAGATCGTGGGCAATCTGGCCCAGACCCAGCTCGGTCTGGCCGAGGCCCAGCGCCGC